>CAZAMK010000009.1:8667-15911 GCA_964486345.1 uncultured bacterium | reverse complement strand
GGCGCAGTTGCGGGAAAGGCATGCGGAGCCGGCGGGGGAGGGTGCCTTCTGTTTTTCTGCAGGGAAGGAAAGGCGTCCGCAGTCAGAAAAGCGCTTGCCGCGGCAGGCGGGAAGATTATACCGTTCAGGTTTTCCGACGAAGGGCTCACATGGAAAATAAAATGAGGATAGCGATTGATGCGGCGGGTCCCTTAAGTTCGCCGGAGAAAGGAGGGATTTCGTATTTTCTCGGCGACTTTTTGTCTGCGCTGAAGAATGTGGATGCAAAAAACAGTTACCTGATATTCGGGTATTTCTGGCATGATTACAGAAAAAAAAGAGATTCAATAGTTAGCCCCGAATCCCAAAACTTTCATTTGAAAACTCTCCCTCTTCCGCGCAGGATAGTGAAAAATCTTGAGGAGAAATTGCACGTGCCTGTAATTGAGCGGTTTCTGATGAAGGATGGTGTTTCCGTGTTTCACAGCATATCAGCACAGGAGATGCCTTATTTCAGAAAAATAAGGACTGTGTATTCAATATACGACCTCGCATGCGAGGTAAACCCTTTATGGTATAAAGATAAATGGTACAGCTATGTAAGGCAGTCGGCTTTGAGAGCTGACGTTATTATCACCACGTCCTTTGCGACAAAGAAAGATATCGTTGATATATACGGCATAGCTCCGGAAAAGATAAAGGTGATTTACCTCGGGGTTAATAGCAGCATCTTCAATCCGTCGTCTCCTTTGGTGAAAGATGACTTAAATAAGAAATACGGACTGCCAGAAAGGTTTATTTTGAATGTTGCCACTTCCGTGAAAAGAAAAAATATCCCCATGCTTCTAAACGTTTACGCACAGCTTTTGAAGAAGGGGATAAAAGAGAAACTTGTCATTGTGGCCGGTTCACGCACCGTGAAGGATGAGATAAAGGAGATTGTTAAATCCGTGAATCTGGAGGGGAAGGTTTTATGTCTTAGTGAAATTCCGACGGAAGAGCTGGCGCATCTCTACAGGAAAGCGGTTTTGTTTGTTTTTCCTTCGCTTTACGAGGGGTTCGGACTGCCGGTTGTTGAGGCAATGGCATGCGGGTGCCCGGCGGTTGTGTCAAACGTTTCTTCCCTGCCCGAGGTGGGCGGGTCTGCCGTTGTTGCGGTTGACCCGTACAATCAGGAAGAGATAGCAGGTGCGGTTGAGAAAATTCTGGCTGACGGGGGTTTGAGAGAAAATATGCGGATTAAAGGTCTGGAGCGGGCAAGGTTTTTCAGCTGGGAAAAGACTGCGGCAGAGACGGTGGCCGTATATGAAGATGTATGCAGAAAAGCATAATTGCACAGTGGAGGAAAAAAGCGAGACTGATTTTAAATGCTTCTTCATGATTTTTCTTGACATTTATCACTAATTCCTTATAATAGTATACAGAAGTGTATACCAATATTGAAAATTGCTATGAAAAGAGACAATCGGCTTAGAGTTCTTTTAGATATGAAGAGGACTGTTTTTACCTTCAGGAATCTGATTGATTTATGGGAGCTTAAACCTGAAACAGCTAAAATTGTTGTCAAAAGAATGGTTGACAGGGGGATAATTTACAGGGTTGTCAGAGGTTATTACTCTATAACAAGGGAAGGCAACTTATATGAGACTGCCAACCTGATAGTTCAACCTTCATATGTATCTATGCATTCCGCACTTTTTTACCATAACGTTTCTTTTCAGATTTCCACTATCGTAACCTCCGTGGGTTTGATAAATTATGAAAAGAAGGTTGGGAAGAGATCTTTTAAATACTATTCAATGAAAGAGAAACTCTTTTTCAATCTTGAAGGGATTGAGTATAAGCAGAATGTTGCCATTGCTAAACTTGAAAGGGCTATTCTTGACTGTTTTTATTTCGGGCTTGTACCCAATTTGGATAATTCAAATAGCGTAAATATATCCTACCTAAAAAAAATGTCACTATTTTATCCGAAAACAGTAAGAAATAAGGTGTCAAAGATTGAGGAGCTTCTTGAAAATGACAAGAAAAGGATTTGATGCGGAGATTCATAAACGAATACTTGTACAGGTATTGCTGGATATTTTTAAAACCTTTCCCGGGAAGCTGGGTTTCAAGGGAGGTACCTGTGCACAGCTTTTTTATGACCTGCCGAGAATCTCCGTTGACCTTGATTTTGATATCCTCATACTTTTCACCCCAGCCGAAATTGATGAATTGAAAATAGTTGTGGGCAAGCACGGTTCTATTAAGAAATTTCATGATAAACGGCACACCACTTTTTTCCTTTTGAACTACAGGGCGAATTTTCCTAATGTGAAGATAGAATTGAACAAAAGGATATGGAAAAACAATGTTTACTTGCCCGTATGGCTGTTGGGGGTGGAGATTAGGATTGCGGATGAGGAAACAATTTTCACAAATAAACTTGTGGCGCTGACAGACAGAAAATTGCCTGTGGCACGAGACCTTTTTGACGCATATTATTTTTTTAAAGCGGGATATTCGGTCAAAGAAAGGTTATTGCAGGAACGGACAGGCAAGAATACGAAAGAGTATTTAGTTTTTTTGAAAAAATACATAAAACGAAATTTCAATAAAAGAATTGTTTTGCAGGGCTTGGGAGAAATTCTGCAAGAAGAGCAGAAAGAATGGGTGCGAAAAAATCTTGTGGATGAGGCGATAAAAGAGATAGATAAATATTTGAAGGAAGAAGATTGGAAGAAAGAAGGTAATGATTAAGATATGCTATGTTATCGGGACTCTGGAGATAGGGGGGGCGGAAAAGCAGCTGCTTAAGCTCATGAAAAATATAGACAGGACGAGGTTTTCGCCCGTCCTGATTGCCTTAAGGAGCGGGGTGCTCAAGGAAGAGTTTGAGAAGGCGGCTAAGGTTATAGTAATTGGCAAGAGGCGGAAGGTGGATATATCTTTTCTTAAAAGGCTCATAACCGCGCTCAAGAGGGAGAGGCCGGATATCCTGCACACTTTTATGTTTACTTCAAATACGTGGGGCAGAATTGCCGGAATTGCCGGCCGTGTTCCGGTTATGATAGCTTCGGAAAGGTGCGTTGACGTATATAAAAGGTTTCATCACCGGCTGATAGACAGGGTTCTTCTGCACTGCACTTTCCGCGTTGCGGCGAATTCAAACGCGGTGAAAGAGTTTTATCAGAGGACGGAGAGGATATCCGACAGCAAGATAACGGTTATCCGCAACGGCGTAGACATGGAAGAATTCAAGTCTGCGGAACCGTCTTTTGCTCTTAAACAGGAGCTCGGCATTGAAAAAGCGGGATTTATCGTAGGAGCGGGGGGAAGGTTTACCGAGCAGAAGGGTTTTATGAACCTTCTCAAGGCGGTTCCGACCGTTCTGGAAAAGTGCCCGGGCGCATTTTTTATTTTTGTCGGAGACGGACCGCTGATGCCTGACTTCAGAAGTTATGCGGGAGAAAAAAAGATTGAGAGGAATGTGATTTTCACAGGGTACAGAAAAGACATCCTGCGGATTTTTGCCCAGTGCGGTGTTATCGCGGCACCTTCGCTCTTTGAAGGGATGCCCAACGTTGTCCTTGAGGCGATGGCTCTGAAAAAACCCGTGCTCGGTACGGATATACCCGAGATTGCGGAGCTGGTTAAAGACGGGGATAACGGTTTTCTCGTGCCTGTGAAAGATAATGCGGACGCAATCGCGGAGAAGATAATATTTCTTTACCGGAATCCCGGGTTATGCAGAAGCATGGGGGAGAGGGGATATAAAGAAATAACAGAGAGGTTTTCTCTGGCGGGGATGGTGCGGGGTTATGAAAAGCTGTACGAGGAGGCGGTGGGGGGATGGATTCCTGCCTAATACATGCAGGAATGACAAATAATGTTGAGATTGCCACGCACAAGACGCTCGCAACGACAAAAGGATATCGGTCCCGATAGAAAAAATCGGGATGACAGAAATCGTCAATTGCCACTGCCACGCTCCGAAAGACGGGACTCGCAATGACAATATGGTGGGAAGGGAGAAAATTGAATGTGCGCAATATGCGGAATAATAAACTGCGGCGGGAAGGTTGACGAAGGGCTTCTCCGGAAAATGACGGATGCCATGAAATACAGGGGGCCCGACGAAGAGGGCTTTTTTATAAGGGATAATATAGGGCTTGGGCACAGGCGTCTGAAGATAATAGACCTTTATACGGGTCAGCAGCCGATTGCAAACGAAGACGGTACGGTTTTTCTCGTATGCAACGGAGAGATTTATAATTTCGCGGAGCTGAGAGAATCGCTGGAGGGAAAGGGGCACAGGTTCAAAAGCCGCTCCGACGGCGAGGTTATACTGCATCTTTACGAAGAAAAGGGTGTTGAATGCCTGCGGGATTTGCGCGGGATGTTCGCTTTTGCGGTATGGGACGGCAGGGAGAAAAAACTTCTGCTTGCGAGAGACCGGATAGGCAAAAAACCGGTTGTGTATTCCGCAGGGGAAAAAGGCATTATATTTGCATCGGAGATAAAAGCGCTCCTTCTCCACCCGTCGGTGCAAAAGGACATAGACGCGAATGCTTTAGACCTCTTCCTTACTTATCAGGCGGTGCCTGCCCCGCGTACGATTTTCAAGGGAATAAAAAAACTTCCCGCGGCGCACTACCTTCTCTGGCAGGACGGGAAATACAGGGTGGAAAGATACTGGGACCTGGATTTCACGAAGAAGATAAAACTAAAAAACGAGGAGGAATATGCAGAACTGCTGTGGCAGAAGTTGACAGAATCGGTAAAACTGCGCATGATTTCGGACGTTCCGCTCGGGGCTTTTTTATCCGGGGGCATTGATTCTTCAACGGTTGTGGGGATTATGAGCGGACTTTCGCGCCTGCCGGTCAAAACGTTTTCCGTGGGTTTTGACGAGGAAAGCTTCAGCGAACTGAAGTACGCGAAGACAGTGGCCGAGAGATTCGGCACTGAACACTATGAGTTTAAGGTTCAACCAGATGTAATGGAGATACTTCCAAAACTTGTATGGCATTACAATGAACCGTTCGGTGATTCATCAATGGTGCCCACCTATTACGTTGCGAGGGAAACAAAGAAGCACGTCACAGTTGCACTCAACGGAGACGGAGGAGATGAAAACCTTGCGGGATATACGCGCTACTGGCAGATGCTTCTGCTGGACAGAATAAAAAAAGCCTCGGATAAAATGCCCTGCGCCATAAAAGCAAAGATGATGCGCGAATTTCTTAAAGGTTATGAAAAACATACTTCAAGCACTTTCTTCAGAATATGGAAGTGGCTGGAGGAAGCGGAGAGAGAGGGATACGGCTATGCTTACGCCCGCCGGCTCAGTTCATTCTCCGAAGAGCATAAAAAAGAGATATATTCGGATTCTTTCTCGTCAGAGCTTGGAAGAGACAACTCAATTTCCGTAATGAACGGCATATGGGAAAAAACGGAAGGGTTGAACCTTCTGGAGAAGATGCTCTATGCGGATTTCCATCTTAACCTCGCCGATGTATTAACCGTAAAAATGGATATAGCGGCCATGGCAAACTCCCTTGAAAGCAGAAGCCCTTTTCTTGACCATGAGTTTGTTGAGACAGTCGCTTCCTTCCCTCCGGAGATAAAATTCAGGAAGCTTGCTTCCAAGTACATTCTCAAGAAGAAGCTGAAGGGTTTTCTTCCGGAAGAGATTCTGTTTAGGAAGAAGATGGGTTTCGGCATACCTGCGGGGGAATGGTTCAGGAAGGATTTGAAGGATTACCTGCGTTCATACCTGCTGTCGGAAGATTTTACGCGGCGGGGTTATTTCAGGGCGGAAGGCGTGAAAAAAATGGTTGAAGACCACATAGCCGGAAGAGTGTCGCACACACCGAGGCTGTGGAATCTGCTTGTATTTGAATTGTGGTACAGAATATACATTGAAGGGAAACCGCTGTAGCGGGAATAATATGAAAAAGGGATTCTGTATTCTGGCGGGCATCCTCGCATTGACGGCAGTCCTGCATATTTACGGGACCGGATGGGGCGTGCCGGACAGGGAGAGGGCTGTTCTTGCCGCGGGGACTGATGAAACTGTTGACGAACTTCTGCCCGTAATGAGAGGACTGCACGAGGAAATAGAGGAGATGCTCCCTTCTTACGGGATGCAGTATTCCCCGTCGTATGCTCCCGACGAGCCGATAATTGTCAATGCCGCCGGCAGGGAGATAGCGACGGACAAATCCATCCTCAATTCCATGCGCAGTTATTTTATACGTTCTTACGGGGCGGATGAGCAGAGGGCGATAATTGCTCTAAGCAGGATAAGGCCGGAGCAGAAAAAATTTAACCCGCATTTTTATGAATACGGAGGGGCGTATCTCTATCCGATGGGATTGTTTTTTTACGGCCTGTCAAAACTCAATCTTATTACGCTCAAGTCCGATATGTCTTTCTATTTCCTCAATCCCGGGGAGATGGGGCGTATATACGCGTGGGGAAGAGTTTTCGGAGCGGCAGGCGCTCTGCTGTCGGTAATCGTATTTTTTCTACTATGCCGGCAGTTGTTCGCGGACAAGAGGCTTGCATATTTTCTTACTTTGCTTTACGGAGCCGCTCCCGGTTTTGTGCTATGGTCGCATTACCTGAAGCCGTTTTCTTACGGCATGCTGTGGTTCCTGCTTTCTTTGTGGGCGGCCGTTAAATTTTACAGGGAAGGGGAGGATAAATGGCTGTACTTCTCGGCCGCTTTTGCGGGGCTTTCTTTCGCCACATTGCTTTCCTACGGGTATATCTATCCGGGGATTTGTCTCTTCATTTTGTTCTCTGGCAGGGGGCATGGATGGAAGCTGAAGAGTTTTGTTCTGACCTTCCTTATTTTCATAGCCGTGTTTTTCATAGCCAATCCGTACGTTATTCTGTCGTTCAGTGATTTCATGCAGGAGATTGCTTATCTGCGGGGATACTGGAACTCGGGGATATCGCTGGATTCACTGCGCGTCTTTGCGTTTAACACGTTAAGGTACGGGCTCGGCACACTGTTGTGGATTGCTCTTCTTGCGGGCGTTGCGGGGAGCTTGTTGTATAAACCGGAGAAAAAAGACCTGCTGTTTTTTCTTTTGTTCCTGCCGGGGTTTCTGTATTTTGCGCTTAAAACGGCGGTATGGGTGCATTACAGCATTTTCCTTTACCCGCTTCTCATTCTGTCGGCTGGTTTGTTCTTCTCACGGCTGAAATTTAAAAAAACCATGTACGTATCTTTAACCGTCGTTTCAATATTCACGGCATTATACAGCGCT
>CAZAMK010000009.1:0-8657 GCA_964486345.1 uncultured bacterium | reverse complement strand
TCATATGTTAAAATATTAGGGGAGAAGAATACGAGGACTGCGGCGGGCGAATGGATAAACCTGAATATTCCGGCCGGAGAAAGAATTGGTTTGCTTGAAGCGCCTTCTCCGTGGCGAACGCCTCCTTTCCGGTTCCTTGATTATAAACTGGCTGTTGCGCGGGAGAAGGAAGTGATTGAGAAAGAAAAACCGGACTATTTTATCGTCAGCGAGTATCAGTGGTTGAGAGGAAAAGGTTTTTCTGCAATGGAGGAGCTTTTATCCGGGTATGCGATTATGCAAAGATTTGAAAAGGAAGCGTCTTTTGCGGGAATCAGGTTCGGCCGTCCGGAGCGCATTCCGTACGACTGGTGCCATCCCAATCCCGTTATCTTAATATGGAAAATAAAA
The DNA here is from genome assembly GCA_964486345.1 of uncultured bacterium. GTDB lineage: Bacteria > Ratteibacteria > UBA8468 > B48-G9 > JAFGKM01 > JAFGKM01. The sequence goes on along the minus strand of CAZAMK010000009.1, from coordinate 8,267 downwards.
GAGTAGCGAAAAAACTTATTTTGATATTCCTGGTTGCCCTGCTTCTGCGCATCGGTTTTATAATGATGCTGGACAACACGGTGGACGTATGGGGCGACTGGTGGGATGAACTGGGACTGAAAATTGCGGGAGGGCAGGGCTTCTGGGTCAACAATCCCTATTTTGAGGGAGGAACGCCTTTTTATTCATGGCGGCCCCCGGGATTTCCTTTTTTCCTTGCAGGTATATACTCCGTATTCGGGCACAGCTACCTTGCGGCTAAAATCGGGCTTGCCGTATTGAGTGCCTTGAGCTGTATTCTCCTGTTTTTTATCGCATCGGATGTGTTGGAGAACGAGAAAGCCGGCACGTGGTGCTCCGCCATTTATGCCGTTTACCCTCCTTCAATCTTCTGGACGGGATATCTATCGCCCGTAACAAACGAGATATTTTTGGCGCTTTTGATAGTGCTCCTTATTCTGAAGTGGGGGAAAAACAAAAGAAGCATCCATCTTATCGCCGCCGGATTTTTCACCGGCGCGGCCGTTCTGACAAGGTCCAATTTTTTTGTAATGATTCCTGCAACGGCCATCTTTCTTCTTGTTAAACACAGGAAGTTTTTATGGAAAGGAATGGCATTGTACCTTCTTGCATGTTTAATAATACTGTCACCGTGGATAATCAGAAATTACAGAATACACAAAACATTTGTGCTTACATCCACCGAAGGAGGAGTCGTTTGCTATATCGCCAATAACGAAAAGTCTATTTACCAACCGTCAGGGTACTGGGACCCCACGGGCAGGCAGGATGAACCGGTCATGGAAGAAATCAAAGGTTTGTCCGAAGTTGACACAGACAGGTATCTTTACCGGGCGGCGATTAGTTTCATCAGGGAAAATCCGGGTGTGTACTTTCGTCTTGTAAAAGGCAGGCTTTTAAGGTTCTGGAAACTCTCACCGCATACTTTTTCCGGTCCCGGCGAAAGCTATAAATCGTACCACGTGAAGATAGCTCTGCTTACAAATATACCTGTTTTTATTCTTGCCGTTTTAGGTTTTCTGTTTTCACTGAAAAGATGGAGAGATTTTTCCTTCTTTTACCTGCTGGTTATCTTCTGGTCGGTACCCATAATCCTTTTTTTCAAGACTATCATAAGGTACAGGGAACCGCTGATGCCTTTCCTAATTTTAGCTGGAGTTTTCGCTTTGTGTTTTTTGTTTAATCCGAAACTGAATAAAGGGGAGGGGGAAAAATGAGAGAGCCGGATTTGAAATTGACTTGGGTGTATCTGTTTATAGCCGGAGCACTCTGTCTGATATTGAATCTAACCGGGCTGGATTTCATAGTTCCCGGGGCTGGAGTTCGGGATATTGTTTTTGAGAACGCTGGAAATGTTGAAGACAATCTTTTTACATTAGTGGAAGAAAGACAGATAATAAGAGATATGGTTGTAACTGCTTGGACTGAATATGGGGAGGATTATGAAACAAAAAAGCAGATACCTTTTATGTACAACCGAAAAGAGATTCAAATGGAAAGAAATGTTGTTAACGGCATGAGAAGTTATCTGTTGCGTACAATGGCGCCTGATGAAGGGGTACTAACAACCTTGGAGCGAATGAATCCTGAAAAACTTAAATTTAATCCGCATTATTTTGGATATGGTGGATTTTATATATATTCCGGCGGGTTATATCTTTCAGCTCTTAAGTTTATGAAAATCATAAATCTCAGAAGGGATATAGGTTATTATCTTTTGCATCCGGCAGAAATGGGGAAGATTTTCATCTCTCTGAGATTTGTCAATACTTTAGTTGCATTAGGATCTTTTATTCTAATATTTTTGATTGGGTGCAGATTGCGTGGCAGATGGCATGGCATTTTAGCTTCAATGTTATTTGTTGTCATCCCTGGTGTTGTAATTTGGAACCATTTTGCACGGCCGCACGTTTTTATGCTCTTCTGGATATTGCTTGCGGTATATTTTTTCATAAGGACAGTGCAGTCAAAAGATTCGGAAATGAAAAATTTTATACCTGCTTGTATTTTTACAGGTGTTGCGGCATCTATTTTAATCCCTTACGGGGTACTCATGCTTTTAATGGTTCCTTTAACGGTCTTTTTGAAGGACGGCTGCAATAAATCTGATTTTACTTTGAAACACGGCGTTAAAAAATGTCTTCTGGGTTTTTTAATTTTTATAGGAATTTTTATCCTGTTCAACCCGTATTTCCTATTGTCTCTTAAAGAGGTTTTTATAGAATATCAATATTCTTTGCGAGATATTAAAAGCGAGCCATCTTTGCAAAACTATTTCTATTATCTGACGGGCGTTTTAAAAATACATATGGGAATATTTCTTTGGGTTCTTTGTTTATTATCCGTTATTGTTTCTTTATACCGGCCCAGAAAAGAAGAATGGCTGATTCTTTTCCCTTTTTTAGCTGGCTTTTTATTGTTCGGGATGTCAACGCCGATGTATTTAATGAGATTTGTGTTTTTCATGCCGTTTGCGGCTTTAATTATTGGAAACGGAATTGTAAAATTAGCAGAAGTTAAAAAAATATCTCTGGCTGTTTTATCTGTTTTTGGCATGTGTATGGTTTACACTTTTCTTTATACTGCGGCTTACCTATCTCTGTTCAGAGGAGAAGATGTTCGCTATACTGCAGGGAAGTGGGTAAATGCTAATCTGCCTGAAGGCGCCAGCATAGGATTGAATGAAGCGCCTGTAGCGTTCAGAACTCCGCCTTTTTCATTTGCCAAATTCAGGATAACAGTTATAGACGATATTACAAATTTCGGTGAAGCCCTGCCTGATTTTTTTGTTACAAGCAGTTTTGATTGGCGATATTCAAGTTATAAAATAATTAAAAATCATTTAAGCGATTATTATGAGCTTAAAACTTTTGAACGAATACCGTCTGTTTTCGGTATGAGTTTTAAAACAGGCGTGAAGGATCCTCCACCTGATTACTGCTATTTTAATCCGACAGTAATAATTTGGAAATTGAAAAAAAGATAATGGAAGCAATATTTAAATAAATATAAATATGTGGAAAAATAAAAAAGTCAGCGTGGTGTTCCCGACCTACAACGAGAAGGATTCAATGAAGGCGGCGATAGACGATTTTTTCGCTTCGGGTTTTGTTGATGAAATTATCGTGGTTAACAACAACGCCGCAGCAGGTACCGATGAAGAGGTCAGGAAAACTTCCGCACGGCTGGTATATGAGAAAAGGCAGGGCTATGGGTATGCCATATGGAAGGGGCTTGAGGAAGCGTCAGGCGATTATCTTATCATATCCGAGCCGGACGGCACCTTTTCGGGCAGGGACGTTGTTAAACTGCTTGCGTACTGCGATGATTTTGATTACGTCCTCGGGACGAGAACCACAAAAGAGCTGATATGGGAAGGCGCCAACATGAACTTTTTTTTGAAGTGGGGAAACTGGGCGGTCGGCAAGGGGATGGAATTTATTTACAATACCACCACGCTGACCGACGTCGGATGTACGATGCGACTGATTAAAAGGGAGCTTTACGAGAGGGTTCAGCCGCATTTCAGCATAGGAACCCAGCATTTCGGACCGGAGCTCACATTGATTGTGATAAAGAGCGGTGCGGGATTCATAGAGATACCAGTAAACTATAAGCCGAGGGTAGGAAAATCTTCCGTTACAGGCAGTATGAAGAAGGCGTTTGTACTCGGAATAAAGATGATACTGCTGATTTTGAGGTATAAGTTTAAAAGGATGGATTTCAAAAAATGATACTTGCATATCACAGGGTCAATCCGTGGTATCCGGAAGACGCGCTGACCGTTCTGCCGGAAAATTTTGAACGGCAGATGGGATATCTGCTCGGGAAGAAGTTTAACTTCATGTCTCCCGAAGATTATTTTTCCGGCATCACCCCTCGCCCCATCCCCTCTCCCCGCCTGCGCCAAGGCTACGGTGGGCATGCCCCAAGGGTAGAGGGAGACAGAGGAGAAATTCTGGTAACGTTTGATGACGGTTATGCGGATAATCTATGGCATGCCCTGCCAGTTTTGAGGAAACGCGGCATTAAGCCCTTGATTTTTTTAACAGTAAATTATATAGGGACAAAGGATGTTTTTGACAGATATAAGAACATAGAGAAAGACAGGTTTCTAAATTGGCAAGAGGTCAGAGAAATGTCTACAGAGGGAGTTGCCTTTGGCTCCCATTCCCTCTCCCATCCGCACCTGCCAGGGCTTGATGACAAGGAATTACAGTTGGAAATTGCAGAGTCAAAGAAGATTATAGAAGACAAAACAGATAAAGAGGCGAGGATTTTCTGCTATCCCTATGGTGATTTCAATGAAAGGGTGATGGAAGCCGTAGAGAAGGCAGGGTACAGGGGGGCTGTGGTTACCCCGGGGGTGAAAAGAAAGATTAAGACAGGCAGATACGCTCTGCCGAGGACGGGAGTCTACGGGCATAACGGCTTTGCGGCATTCAGGATAAAAATATGGAAAAGCCATCTGACAGAAAAATACTTTTAATCTTATTTTTCGGCAGTTTACTGCTCCGGATCATTTTTGTATTGACGCTTGAAAACCGTTTTTATTTTGACGATGAATTTGAATACTGCCGTGTAGCGGAAAATTTTCTTTCCGGCAGGGGGCTTATAGCAGGAGAGGGGATTAAGGGGTTCCGCCCGCCGCTGTACCCTCTTATGTTAAGCTTGTTTTATTATTTGAAGCTGAACCTTATTGCAATACGCGTCATTCAATGCATTATCTCCGCCTTTACCGTATGCCTTGTCTATATCACGGGGAAGAAAATATTTTCTCAACGGGTGGGATTGTGGTCGGGGATTATAGCGTCCGTATACCCGTTTTTTATTTTTTACAACGGGTTTATCCTTACCGAGACGCTTTTCATCTTTCTGACGCTTGCGGCAATCTATTATTTTGTTTCCCTGACGGAGAAAAGCTTGTCGTCAATTAAAGCGGGCGTTATGCTTGGGCTTGCCGGGCTATGCAGGCCGATAATGCAGATGTATCTCCCCATCTCTTTTCTGCACATAATCGCAGGCAAGGAAAAATTTAAGGAGAAACTGAAAAGAATTCTCCTGATAGCGGTGTTTTTCATGGCGACTGTAAGTCCGTGGGTAATAAGAAACTATGCGGTTTTCAATAAGTTTGTGCCGGGGACAACGATGGGAGGATGGGTATTCTGGGAAGGGAATAACCTTCACTCCGTCGGCGGTCCCTGCAGGTATTTCCCCGAGGGCATAGGCGCAGTTGAGGAGACGGAAAGGGATAAGCTTCTTTTCCGGATGACGGCGGATGTGATAAGGGGAAATCCTGGAAGGTTTGCGTGGCTTTTGCAGAACAAGTTCAAGCGCTTCTGGAACGTCGTGCCCAATGCGGCGGAGTTTACGAAACCTTTATACCGCCGTATAAGCGTTATGAGCTTCGGCGTTATGCTTCCGTTTTTCGTACTTGGATTTTTTCTCTCGCTGAAGAACAGAAAGGCGCAGTTTATACACTCGCTCATTATATTTTTTACCGTCTTCCACATGATTTTTCTCGCATCAATAAGGTACAGGGTTCCGCTGGAGACGTTTTACATAATGTTTGCCGTTTACGGTTTATTCCGGATTTTAAACAGATAGATGCAATCAATTAAGAGTTGCTCAGAAAATATTAGCATGGTTGAATAAATATTTGATTATGTGACAAGAGCAACAAAGGAGATTTTTGAATAAAATTTCTATAGTTTTTCCTGCGTATAACGAAGAAGAAAACGTTGGTATTGCGATAACAAGAGCGCAGGAAATCCTTCCTTTACTGTTCAATGACTACGAGATAATTTTGGTGGATGATGGCAGTGTTGATAAAACTTGGGAAGTTGCAAATGAATTTGCCAAAAAAGATTCCCGTATCCGTATACTATGTCATGAAGAGAATAGGGGATATGGCGCCGCATTGAAGACAGGGCTTTTTAGTGCCAAGCATGAGTACGTGTTTTATACGGATGCGGATAACCAGTTCAATATAAGTGAATTAGATGGTTTCTTACCGCTTATGAAATTTTGTGATGTTGCCGTAGGTTACAGGATTAAACGCAATGATTCAACTATACGCATTTTTTTGTCATGGGGATATAATTGGCTGGTTTTTATACTGTTCCGCATAAGAATAAAGGATATAGATTGTTCTTTTAAGCTTTTCCGTAAAGAAGTATTGGATAGCATAACTATAGAGTGCAACGATTTCTTTGTTGATACTGAAATTATTGCGAGAGTTGTAAAAGCGGGTTTTCGCATAACGGAAAGGGGCGTTCATCATTATCCTCGTAAATTTGGGAAAACAACCGTGCAAGCCAGTCATATACATAGAACGCTGAAGACTGTTATAAAAATGTGGAAAAATATATACTTGAACAAATGAATTAAAAAAATTATGAAAAAAGAATTTTATGAAGAGTATTTTCGCCTTGAAAAAGATTATTGGTTTTTTGTAAGTCGCCGCAAAATTGCAATAGCTGTCCTAAATAAGAAAATGTGTGGGAAAAAAGACTTAAATATCTTAGATGCAGGGACAGGAACAGGGGTAATGATGGATTTCCTGAAGAAATATGGTAAAGTGACGGGGATTGATAAAAGTGAAGATGCCGTGGCGTATTGTAGAAAGCGTGGATTTAATAACGTTCATTTAGCTCCCGCTGAAAGCTTGCCGTTTCAAAACGGGACGTTTGATTTAATCTGCGCAATGGACTTGCTTGAACATGTTGAAAACGACAAAATTCTTTTAGGAGAATTTCACAGGGTTTTAAAGCAGGGAGGTTTGTTGTTTGCGACGGTTCCGGCATATGGCTTTCTATGGACGGCTCATGATGAAATAAACGCCCACAAGAGGCGTTACAGTTCTCATAGGCTAAAAAGACTGATAGAAAGCAGTAATTTTAACGTGGAAAAGTTCACTTATTTTAACTGCATATTGTTTCCTTTTATAGCGTTAATTAAAATCATGCGTAAATTTTTTTCAAAAAAACAGTCCGGCGTTAGGTCCGATTTCATCAAAATTCCCCGTTGGGCAGACAGGTTACTTGAAACCATCTTTTCTTTTGAACGGGTTTTACTGTCAATAGCAAGCCTGCCTTACGGGGTTTCTCTTATGTGCTTAGCTTGTAAACCTGTTTGCCAGTGTCCACATAGCGTAAAGCCAAGAACCATACGGAGTGAATATGAAACTATCCGTCATCATTCCCGCGTATAATGAAAAATCGACTATTCTTGAAATTCTTAAAAGGGTGCAGGCAGTGCCCGTGGAGAAGGAGATAGTTATTGTGGACGATGGAAGTACCGACGGCACGCGAGAGATTTTGAAGCAAGTGAAGAGTGGTAACATCAATTTTCCCTCCCCCTTGCATAGTCCGCCTACGCTTTGTGGCGGAAGGGGGGAGGATAATGGTGGGGGTGAGAAGGGGGATATAAAAATTATCCTCAAAGAGAAGAACGAAGGCAAGGGTTCCGCTATCAGGGAAGGGCTGAAAAACGCAACAGGGGATGTAGTGGTCATACAGGATGCGGATATGGAATACGACCCGATGGACTGGCTCAAGATGCTGAAGGTTATGAAGGAAAAGAATGCGGCCGTTGTTTACGGTTCAAGGATTACGGGAAAGGGAGAAAAATCCTCTCTCTCTTTTTATCTGGGAGGAAGGCTTCTTTCTCTGCTTACCAATCTGCTTTACGGGACAAGAATTACCGACGAGCCTACATGCTATAAGATGTTCAGGGCGGACGTCATCAAATCAATAAAGCTTGAATGCAGAGGGTTTGAGTTCTGCCCCGAGGTAACCGCAAAAGCGGCGAAAAAAGGATACAGGATTTACGAGGTTCCCATAAGCTATAAGCCGAGGAAGATAGCGTAAGGCAAGAAGATACGCTGGAAGGACGGAGTCATTGCCATATTCACGCTGTTCAAATACAGGTTTTCAAAATGATAAACTGCCCCGTTTGCACGGAAAAAAGCTTTTTGATATGGAGAGAACGGCAGTATTCGGCATACAGGTGTGAAAAATGCGGGGTTGCATTTCTCCATCCCTTCCCCGTAAATCCGGCAGAGATATACAGCGAAGATTATTTCAGGAGATGGTATATAAGCTATTTTGAGGAAAGGAATGCTTATCTTGAGCAGTTATTTCCTTTTATTGAAGAATATGCGGGTAAAAAAGGAAAGTTGATGGATACGGGATGCGGAGCCGGCATTTTCCTGACTGCGGCAAAAGAAAGGGGCTGGGACGTCT
>CAZAMK010000008.1:13319-16042 GCA_964486345.1 uncultured bacterium | reverse complement strand
CCACGCGGCCATAATCGCAAAAGCGCTGGAGATACCGGCCGTCGTTGCGGAAAATGCGGTTTCAGAGATAAAAAACGGCGATGCCGTCATTATAGACGGAACCGCAGGGGTTGTCATTATCAATCCCGTGAAAGAAGCTGTTGATAAATACAGAGGGAAAAAGAAAGAGATATTCAGGATTAAGGAAAGACTTCTGGGTTTAAAAGACCTCCCATGCCAGACTTTAGACGGAAAAAGAGTGCAGCTTCACGCCAACATAGAGCTTCCGGAAGAAGTGGCGACTGCAAAAAAATACGGCGCCGAAGGAATCGGACTTTACAGAACCGAATACCTCTATCTTAACAGAAAAGACCTTCCTTCTGAAGAGGAGCAGTTTCTCGCCTATAAGAATGTAGCCGAAAAAATGGGAGCGGGCAAGCAGGTTATAATAAGGACAGTGGATATAGGAGGGGATAAGTTTGTTTCGGCGCTTCCCGCAACTGTAGAGCTGAATCCGTTTCTCGGCTGGAGGGGAATACGCTTCTGCCTTGAAAGGAAAGATATATTTGAAATTCAGCTTAGGGCGATATTGCGGGCGGCTGTGTTCGGGAATCTTAAAATAATGTTCCCGATGGTTTCAACGATGGAAGAGATAAGAACCGCCAAGGCAATACTGCAGGGTGTGAAGGCTAACCTGAAAAGAGAAAAAAATATTTAACGGCGAGGTTGAAACGGGTATTATGGTGGAGACGCCTTCAGCGGCTTTGATAACCGACAAATTTGCCGTTGAAGCGGATTTTTTCAGCATAGGGTCAAACGACCTGGTTCAATATACACTTGCCGTTGACAGGGGCAATGAAAGAATATCTCATCTGTACCAGCCGTGCCATCCTGCGGTCCTGAAGCTCATAAAAATGACCGTTGAGAATTCATGCCTGGGCGGTATCTGGACGGGACTGTGCGGAGAGATGGCTTCAATTCCAGAAATAGCATGCCTTCTTGCAGGTTTAGGCGTTGATGAATTAAGCATGGCTCCCGGAGCGATACCCGCAGTAAAGGAAAAGATACGTTCTTCCCATTACTCCAAACTGAAGGAAATAGCGGAAAAAGTTCTTGCTTTTGACACTCATTCAAAGGTTTACGATTATCTTCTAAGCGAGCTAAAATAAAGGGGGTTGCGATGTCCGGAAGTATCACTGTGGAAGAAATTCAGAGACTGGATGAGCAGGATATGCTTGGAAAACTGAAGGGATTTTCACGCCAGTGCGAGGAAGGATATTCCTTTCCTGCCCCTGCCCTTCTCTCCGGAAAGGATTTTAACAAGGTTATATTCTGCGGCATGGGCGGCTCTGCAATCGGCGGGGACATTATAGGCGCGATTGCCTGCGAACATTCCGCAATTCCGTGTTTTGTGAACAGGAATTATAATTTGCCGTTATTTGCGGACAAAAATACTCTTGCGGTAATCATGAGCTATTCCGGAAATACCGAAGAGACTTTGAGCTCTCTAAAACAAGCGCGGAATAGGAACTGCCGCATTGTGTGCGTAACCAGCGGCGGGCAGGTTGAGAAAATTGCCGTTGAGAACAAACTGCCTTTAGTAAAAATACCAGGCGGCTACCCTCCGAGATGCGCAATGGGTTATCTGTTTTTCCCGTGTTACAGGATAATGAGTGAACTCGGAGTTATGCCGGAGCTGAACACCGCGATTTTTGGCCGCATAAGGCGCTGGTCGGAAGGTTTTTCCCCTGAAAAGGAAACCAGCATTGCAAAGACCGCCGCATTTAAATTCTACGACAGAATACCGGTGATTTACTCCGGAGCGAGGCTTCTTCCCGCGCTGACGAGATGGAAGACGCAGATTGCCGAAAACAGCAAGTCTTTTGCGTTTGTAAACGTTTTCCCCGAGATGAACCACAATGAGATTATGTCATGGCGCTATCCCGGATGGTTTGTAAAAAAAACTGCGCCGGTTTTCATCGCTTCAGAAAGCGATCATCCGAGAGTTAAACAGAGATTTGCAATAACAGGAGAAATCATTTCCGAAATAAATTCAGAGATCTTTGACTTGAAAACGGAAGGAGATAACCTGTTGGAAGAGCTTTTTTATCTCATAGTCCTCGGGGACTGGATAAGTTTCTATCTTGCGATTCTTAACGGAGCAAATCCGACGGAGATAAACGGTATAGACACTTTGAAAAAAAGAATGGGAGGGACATCATGAACAACTCGTATCTTTTTACTTCCGAATCGGTTACGGAAGGGCATCCTGACAAGATATGCGACCAGATATCGGATTCAATACTTGATGAAGTTTTGAAGTTGGATAAAAACGGGCGGGTGGCATGCGAATGCCTGACTACGAGAGGGCTTATTTTTGTCGCGGGAGAAATAACTACGGAGAGATATGTGGATATTCCCGCAGCAGTCAGACAGCTGATCTCGGAGGTGGGGTACACGGAGACCTCATACGGCTTTCATTACGATTCCAGCGCCGTTATAACCTCTATACAGAACCAGTCTGCTGACATAGCTCTCGGTGTGGACAAAGGAGGCGCCGGCGACCAGGGCATGATGTTCGGATACGCTTCCGACGAAACGGATGAATTTATGCCCATGCCTATATCTCTTGCACACAAGCTGGTAAAGCGGCTCGCCGGAATCAGAAAGGAAAAGAGACTTGATTACCTGCGGCCCGACGGCAAATCGCAGGTTACAGTGCGCTATGAAAACGGCATACCAAA
>CAZAMK010000008.1:4261-13309 GCA_964486345.1 uncultured bacterium | reverse complement strand
TGAAAGCGTTGTTCTTTCAACCCAGCATAACCCGGGAGTCCCGCAGAAGAAAATAAAAGACGACCTGGTTGAACTGGTGATAAACAAGGTTATCCCTAAAAGCATAAGAAGCAGGAAGATGCAGATTTTCGTCAATCCCACGGGACGGTTTATCATCGGCGGTCCGCAGGCTGATACGGGCGTAACCGGTAGGAAGATAATTGTTGACACATACGGAGGAGTGGGAAGCCACGGCGGCGGATGTTTTTCCGGAAAGGACCCGACAAAAGTGGACAGGTCGGCTTCTTATATGGCGAGGTATCTCGCAAAAAACATTGTCGCTTCGGGGCTCGCCAAAAAATGCGAGATACAGATTGCTTACGTTATAGGGATGAAACAGCCGGTCTCCGTTATGGTTAATACCGAAAATACCGGCGCCATGCCCGACAGCGGGATTGTAAAACTCATAAGAGACAACTTTGACCTTTCTCCGGGAGGCATTATTAAAAAGCTTGACTTGCGCAGGCCCATATACAGAAGGACCGCCTGTTACGGACATTTCGGGAGAGAGGAAGAAGGATTCACATGGGAAAAGAAGGATTCGGTGAAAATATTCCGGAAAGGATAATTTTATGGATTATACTATAAAGGACATTAAACTGGCTGATGCTGGCAAAAGAAGGGTTGAATGGGCTTTCCGCCATATGCAGGTTCTGAAGATACTGCGCGATAAATACGGAAAAGACAGGATTTTCAGGGGCAAAAAGATAGGATGCTGTCTTCACGTAACCACGGAAACGGCAAATCTTGCGGTTAATTTCAGAGATGCGGGAGCGGAAGTTTTCCTCTGCGCCTCAAACCCTTTAAGCACGCAGGATGACGTTGCGGCCCATCTTGTTAAAAATGAAAGAATAAGCGTTTATGCAAAACATGGGGACAGTAAAAAAGCGTATTATGGAAATATAAGAAAAGTCATGGAGAAAAAGCCGCACCTTATCGTTGATGACGGATGCGACCTTATCTCTTCCTTCCACAGGGACGAGTCTCTTGCGGGCAATATAATCGGCGCGACGGAAGAAACCACCACAGGCGTTATACGCTTAAGGAGCCTTGCAAAAAGCGGGCTTCTGAAATTTCCCGTAATTGATAACAGGTACGGAACCGGACAGTCAACGATAGACGGCGTCTTGCGCGCAACTAATATTCTTATATGCGGAAAAACCGCCGTGGTTTGCGGTTACGGCTGGTGCGGGAGAGGCATAGCCTCAAGGTTTGAAGGCATGGGAGCAAGCGTCATCGTAACTGAAACAGACCCTGTGAGGGCGCTTGAAGCGACGATGGACGGGTACAGGGTTATGCCCGTTTCAAAGGCGGCTGAAACCGGAGATATTTTCATAACCTCCACGGGCAACACGTCGGTCATAACTCTGAAAGATATAAAGAAGATGAAGGACGGCGCTATTATCGGCAATTCGGGGCATTTTAACGTTGAGATTGATATAGAGGGGCTTGAGAAAATTGCGAAAAAGAACGGTATAAGGCCGGGGCTTGACGAATACATTCTGCCCGGAGGCAAAAAAATATACGTGCTCGGAGAGGGTCGGCTTGTAAACCTTGCATGTGCGGAAGGGCATCCGTCATCGGTAATGGATATGAGCTTTGCAAACCAGTTTTTGTCTGTTCAGCATTTGAACGAAAATCCCGGACTCAAACCTGACGTCTATGACGTGCCTGATGAGATTGACAGGAATGTCGCCGAGTTGAAACTTAAGAGCATGGGGATAACCATAGACAGACTGACCGGAAATCAGAGAAAGTATATCAGTTCATGGGACATGGGAACCTGAAAAGGATACAAAAAACTGGCAGAATGCCTCTTACAATAGGGATAACGGGCATACTCGGTTCGGGCAAAACAACGGTTGCCGGAATGTTCGCGGAAAACGGAATTCCCGTTATCTCCTGCGATGAGATAGTCCACCGTTTGCTTGAGCGAAAAACCGTCATCGGAAAAATTAAAGGATTTTTCGGTGAAAGCGTTTTTGAAAAAGGCCGGTTGAACAGAAAAATGCTCGGAAGCGTTGTTTTTTCCGATAAGGTAAAAAAAGACCTTCTTGAAAAGCTGCTTCATCCGCAGGTTTTCAAGGAAATAAACAAAAAAATACTTGACTATGCGGGAAAAGGTGATATAATAGCAATTGAAGTTCCATTGCTCTTCGAAACCAAATCTGAAAAACTATTCAATAAGACGGTTGTTGTTTTCTCAAACCTGAAACAAATAAAAAAACGGTTAGAAGAGAAGCTTGGGGAAGAAGAAATAGAGGAAAGATGGGACAGCCAGCTTCCCATGAGCGAAAAGAAAAGAAGAGCCGACTTCGTTATTGATAATTCCGGTTCCCTTGAGAGTACCCGGCGGCAGATAAAACTCCTGATTAAAAAACTTAAAAACGAAATTATTGCAGGCTGAAACACGCCACATATTTCACCGCACATTTCTTATTCAAATGCGCAGAAGACAGAAGAAATCATAAATTAAACCAACGATTGGCTGTTGTTCTTAACGGAGGAACTATAATGGAAGAAATAAAAGATATGGATATTGCGGCATTGAGAAAACTCACTATTCCCAAGCTCCAGAGCATAGCAAAAAACCTCAAGGTTGACGGCGTGAGCAACTTGAGAAAAGAGGAGCTGATTTATAAAATCATGGAATTACAGACTCAAAGGGAGGGGCTTTTGTTCGGCGAGGGCGTTCTGGAAATATTGCCGGACGGCTTTGGATTCCTGCGCTCGCCAAACTATAATTACCTCCCCGGTCCGGACGATATCTATATTTCCCCCTCCCAGATAAAAAAATTCGCCCTAAAGACGGGCGATACGGTTTCCGGGCAGATAAGGCCTCCGAAGGACAATGAAAAGTATTTTGCTCTGCTTAAAGTGGAAAGCGTAAATTCCGAGCCGCCCGAAAAGATTCAGTTCAGGATTCCTTTTGAGGAGCTGACGCCGATTCATCCGGACAAAAGGTTTATCCTTGAAACAACGTCCGAGGAGGCAACCACAAGGGTGATAGACCTTGTAACTCCCATAGGCAAGGGACAGAGAGGCCTCATAGTATCGCCCCCGAGAACGGGAAAAACAGTTATTCTCCAGAAACTTGCAAATGCCATAGCGGTGAATACTCCCGACGCGCATCTGATTGTACTGCTCATCGCGGAAAGGCCGGAGGAAGTAACGGAGATGAAACGTCTTGTCAGAGGGGAAGTAATCAGCGCAACTTTTGACGAATCTCCGGAAAGACATACCCAGGTTGCCGAAATAGTAATGGAGAAAGCAAAACGCCTTGTGGAGCATAAAAAGGATGTGGTCATACTTCTTGACAGTATTACCCGGCTTGCGCGGGCATATAACGTCCTCGTGCCTCATACTGGCAAGATTATGACCGGCGGGCTGGAATCAAACGCTCTGGACAAGCCGAAAAGATTCTTCGGGGCGGCAAGGAATATAGAAGAGGGAGGCAGTCTTACCATCATCGGTACGGCGCTGATAGACACCGGAAGCAAAATGGACGATGTAATTTTTGAGGAATTCAAAGGCACAGGCAATATGGAAATAAACCTTGAGAGAAAACTTTCCGACAGGAGGACATTCCCGGCAATTGACATAAACAGGTCTGGTACAAGAAGAGAGGAGCTTCTCGTGGATGCCGAAGAGCTTCAGCTCATGTGGCTGTTCAGGAAGGTTCTGTCTCCGCTGAATCCCGTAGAGGCCATGGAACTGCTTATTGCGAGAATGAAGGGTACCAAGTCAAATATAGAGCTTCTTCTTGCCATCAAAGCCCAGACGCAGTAAATCTTTCAGCGTATAGCGTGAAGCGTTTAGCGCATAGTTGCCCCCTAACCGTTAATCCTCGCCCCTTGGGGGAGAGGGTCGGGGTGAGGGGTGAAATTTTTTCTATACGCTATAAGCCGCTTTTAATATGTGTTTTTATGCCAGGAGTTCTTCAAGATTCACGTGTTTTTCAATAAGCTCGCGCGACATCTCTATCTTTTCAGCGTCTTCTTCAGTAATCTTTACAACCAGTTCATGTATCATGGAAGCCGTTTCATACGTCCCTTCTGAAACTATAATGGTTGGGATATCGTATTTTTTAATCAGGTCAAGAATGCTCTTGTGCGGATAAAGCCCTCCCGTAAGTACCAGCGCCCTTATTTCGTTTTCCGAAAAGCTCTCTATGGCGGCAAGTATCATGTCTTCCCTGTCTCCGGGCGTAACAAGCAGGGAATCCTGTTTAAAATAGTCCAGAGCATGAAATTTCCTGAACCGGAAAGCGTTTTACCATTTATGCATTCGCATATCTGGTGAAGGTTTGGCTGTAAAAGAGACGGTGCGAAGGGGATTGCGCCAAGCAGTGGAATGCCTATTCTTTCAAAACCTTTTTTTAGATATTTTTCCACTATTTGCTGTTTCTCCGGGATTATTTTATTGACGACAACTCCCTTTACGGGAACTCCCTTTTCCTTGAAAAGAGAGAGGTTGAGGGAAACCTCGTCAATGGGTTTGCCTATGCCTCCGATGGAGATTATGATTACAGGCGTTTTTAGAATGCGCGCGACTTCGGCATTACTCATATCAAAAACAGAGCCTACGCCGGCATGTCCCGTGCCTTCAATAATCACAACGTCCGCATCCTTTGAAATTTCATCGTACGCCGCTTTAATCTGTTCTTCAAGAACCCCTTTCTGCGGATTGTCCAGATATTCTCTCGTAAATCCTCCCTCAACCGCAACCGGATTCAGGTTTTTCCAGTTAGCATTTGTCCCGCATACCCTCTGCATAAGGACTGCGTCCTTGTCAACCTTGACGCCGTCAACTATAAGGTATTTCTGCCCGACCGGCTTCATAAAACTGACTTTTTTGAAGCGCTTTTTTAGAGTCAGCATAAGTCCTATGCTGAAAACGGTCTTTCCGTCATTCTGCCTTGTGGATGCTATGAATATTTTTTTTGTCGCCATGCTTATTATATTAACAAATTTCCCTCACCATTACAAAATCTCTTGTATAGACCATGATTACTCTATAAGAACGGAATATCTGCCGGTGCCCTGCCGGGTGGTTTCTGAAGCGGGCGTCTGTTTGAGGAGCGGGCACGGTTCTCGTCTTTTGAGAGAGCGACGAAAGAAGCCGAACGCAGACCGCCTTGCCGGGGCGGGCAAGTGTCCCGTCTGAAGAAGACCGCCCGGTTGGGCGCATATTAATCAACTATTGTTCTTTTCTAATTTATGATAAATAAATTCGCTTTATTAAAATGCGTTTCATGATTGACAGGGGAGTTTTTTGGTAGTATGCTTTTCAAACTTGATGAATTTGGAGGGAGAAAAGATGAATGTGTTTACAGTGATTTATCTGGCGTCGTTTCTTATGGCGTGCGTGAATTACATCCTGAATATTTCCCTTGCGCTGTTTCTTGCGCAGGTGAAACAGGCAGGTCCTTTTATAGTCGGGCTTGCAGGCTTTACGGGCAATTTTGCATATACCCTGATAATTTTATTGCTGGCGCGCCACTCTCTAAAAAAGAAAACTCCGGTTTTTATTTATGCTCCGGCCGGCATTGCGCTTCTTTATCTGCTTGTCCGTTTTTCGCCCCTGCCCCTGATTTTTCCGTTCCTATTCATTGCCGGTGGGTTGTATGCATTTTTCTGGCCGTCCGTGCAGAAATGCTTCAAAGAGCCGGGGGATGAACTTCACATCGGGATATACAACCTTGCATGGTCCGCTGGAGTAATATGCGGCGCTTTTTCCGCAGGGATACTTTATGCATCAAATTATACCGCTCCGTTTATTGCGTCATGCGTGCTCTCCGTCTGCGCTTTTTCCCTCCTTGTTTTCTCAAAACGGGACCTGCTGTCAATTGAAGGATGCTCTGCAAAAAATGAAATTGAAAAAAAACTGCCTGCAGGACTTATAAAAGAAGTGCGCCTCTTAAGCTTTCTGCATTTTTTTGCCGTGAGCTCTTTTTTTTCCCTGTATCCGAAACTTGGCCTTGAAAGAAATTTCTCACCGCAGTTTATCGGCTCGGTTGCAGGTATACTCCTTATCTGCCGTTTTGTCGTGTTTTCACTTCTTATAGACAAGCCGATGATACTGCATCCTGCAAAATTTATTTTTTCCTGCTTCCTGTTTTTTATCAGCTGCTGCCTTATAGGCCTTGGAAGCCATCCGTATGTTGTCATAGTTGGCGTGGTTATACTGGGAGCATCGGGGGCGGTTTCCTACCATAACAGCCTGCTGATGCATATAAAGCACGGCATGAAAACCGAGATACACGAGGGAATAATAGGAGCCGGAGCATTTACGGGGGCGCTGGTAATGGGTTTGCTCGGGCAGGTTCTAAATCTCCCTGCCGCTTTTGCCGTTGTAGGCGGAGGAATCCTGCTTACCGGCATCTGGCACAGCAGAAAATATCTTTTGCGAAGGGCATAACTTTTAACTCTTATCCTGTGTTTTATATTTCTCTTCATGCAGTTTTTCGTTGTATGGGGCGCGCCGGCCGATGCATTTTTCCCTCGGGCAGAGCATACAGCTTTCAAATGCGGTCTCGGTCGGATATAGCAGGCCGGATACGGATTTTGAAGGGAGCATCAGAAAACTCTCCGTCAGAACTACTCCTGCGGTCTCCTTTACATTTCCCATCATCTTGAAAAAAGGCCTCTGCTCTTCTATCGGCCAGTCCTTGAGGGAGCCGGGAGCCATTTTTGCAGATTTCGCAAGCCCGTAGGTTTCCTTAATGTAATCGTAGACAAAAGTAACGGCCGATGCAAGAGCCGACTGTTTTATATGGTCGGCGAAATATGAAAAAAGCGGGTCGGTAAAAATTTTTGACCACTCCTCAAGCTCTTTTCCACATGTTACGACATAAGGAAAAACGCGGTGGGCTTTTTCAAGGTTTACGGTCAGCACTCTGCTTTTGAAGGTTGTTTCTCCGATAACCACGCTGTTTTGTGTTCTTCCGTTGATGTATTCAATCCTGTATACCGCTTTTGGCGCACCATTTTGCTCCGCCTCGGCGGCCATCCTTGAAAGGGAATCGTATTCTTCGCTTCCCGGGGATATTTTTAGTTTATCCGCGGCTTTTGCGGCATCAATCTCAAAAGGAATATTATTTAGAAAAAAGAGGCCTTCATTGCAGATGACATTAATATTTTTCATTTTAATTTTTCCAGCAGTTTGACGGTTTTTACAGCAGTCTGTTTTTTGTTAAGCCGGCTGTATTCTTCAACCCTGCCGTCCTTGAGGATAAAAGCAACTTTGGAATTTTTGTCTTTGAAAAATTCCGTAGTGTCCGCCACAATCAGGTCAAGATTCTTCTCTTTCAACTTTTTCACGGCATTTTTTATAATATCCGAAGTTTCAAGGGCGAACCCTATTACTATCTGATTTTTTCTTTTTATCCTGCCTGCCGCTTTGAGTATGTCGGGATTAGGAACAAGTTTAAGGGACCACGCCTCTTTCCTTTTCAGTTTCCCCGGGTATTGTTTTGCAGGCCTCCAGTCGCTGACCGCCGCAGTCATGATAAGCGCGTCCGCCTTCGGAAATTGATTCAGTATACCTTTTCGCATTTCGTCAGCTGTCTCCACGCTCAAAAGCATGGCATTATCCGGCGGCTTGAGATGTGTCGGCCCGCTGACAATAACGACGCTGTGCCCTTTCTTCAGGCATTCCTCCGCAATAAGATAGCCCATTTTGCCCGTTGAAGGATTGCTGATAAATCTCACGGGGTCAATGTATTCCCTTGTGGGACCTGCGCTTATAAGTATTTTCATTTATCACCAATATAGCGTATAGCGTGGAGCGTTTAGTCAAAACGTTTAGTATTGTTTTTCTATACGCTAAACGCCGTCTTTATTTCTTGACCGCCCATTCAAGCTCGGCTTCTATAAAACCGTCTATCTCTCCGTCCATCACCGCTTCAACATTCCCTGTTTCAAATCCCGTCCTGTGGTCCTTGACCATGGTGTAAGGGCAGAAGACATAAGATCTTATCTGGCTGCCCCACTCTATCTTTTTCTGCGTTCCCCTTCTTTCTGCTTCCGCTTTCTCCCTTTCTTCCAGTTCGCGCTGGTATAAACGGCTTTTCAGAAGCTTCATCGCAATTTCCCTGTTCTTGAACTGGGAGCGTTCATTCTGGCACTGGACGACTATGCCCGTTGGAATATGTTTTATTCTCACCGCTGTTGAAACCTTATTAACGTTCTGCCCCCCTGCCCCGCCGGCCCTGTAGGTGTCCATTTCTATATCATCCTCTTTTATTTCAATGTTTATGTCTTTCGGAACCTCGGGTATTACGTTCACGGCGGCAAAACTTGTATGCCTTCTTTTGTTTGAATCAAAAGGAGAGATTCTCACGAGGCGGTGGACGCCGTTTTCTCCTTTAAGGTAGCCGTAAGCGTAGGAGCCGGAGATAATAGCCGTAACCCTCTTAAGCCCGGCTTCCTCTCCCGGCAGGAAATCAACAACGTTGACTCCGAAGCCTTTGCCGGCGGCCCATTTGCTGTATAGTCTCCACAGCATACTTGCCCAGTCACATGCCTCCGTTCCCCCTGCTCCGGCATGCAGTTCTATGATGGCGTTTTTAGTGTCTTCTTCGGCTGTCCACAGAAGCTTTATCTTAATCTTTGCCATGGACTTATCTATATCATCAATTACAGACGCGCCTTCTTTTTCCATTTCAACATCTTCTTCCGAGGCAAGGAGTTCAATAATGGTATTCAGATGCTCAAGCCTCTTTCCTATTTCCTCCGTGTCCGCAAGCTTTCCGTTAAGGGAATTCCATCTCTCCATCTTTTCCCTCTCGTCGCGCGGGTTAAAGAATCCTTTCTTTTTGCGCTCCTCTTCAAGAGCTGAAAACTCGGTTCGCGCCTCCGTGATTCCGAAGGTTTCTTTAAGCTTCTCAAAGCATGACGACAGTTCTGCGTATTTTTCCTTCATATGGGTTATTTCAACTTTCATGTATTTTCCCCCACACGGCCTCCGCCAGCGGCTTAAGCCCTTTTTCCGCAAGAGCGGAAATAA
>CAZAMK010000008.1:3593-4251 GCA_964486345.1 uncultured bacterium | reverse complement strand
AGACTTCCTTTAATTCTTTTTTGAAGACCTCAATATTTTCTTTTGATGCGGGAAGGTCCGTCTTGTTGCCCGCAATAATCTCGGGTTTTTCAGACAGGCTTTTGCTGTATTTCGCAAGCTCCTCCCTGATACTATAATATTTTTCAAGGCAGTTTGGAACGGATAAATCTACCATGTGAAGAAGAACCTTTGTCCGCTCTATGTGACGGAGGAACTGGTGGCCCAGCCCCTTGCCTTCCGACGCTCCCTCTATGAGGCCGGGGATATCGGCTACGACAAAACTCCTTCCTTCCCCGAGCCTGACGACTCCGAGGTTGGGCGCAACGGTCGTAAAAGGATAATCCGCTATCTTCGGCCTTGCGGATGAAATCTTGGATATGAGCGTGGATTTTCCGCTGTTGGGATAACCTATTATCCCCACGTCTGCAAGGAGCTTGAGTTCAAGTTTTAGGTATCTTTCCTGTCCGGGCGTTCCTTTCGTCGCTGTTCTCGGAGCCTGGTTGGTGGATGATTTGAAAAATGCATTGCCCCTGCCTCCCTTCCCTCCTTCAGCTACAATAAAACTCGCGCCGTCCTGCGCAAGGTCCGCCAGAAACATATTCCCGCTTTCTTTGATTATTTCAATAACAGTGCCTACGGGTAAATGAATTACGAGGTT
>CAZAMK010000008.1:0-3583 GCA_964486345.1 uncultured bacterium | reverse complement strand
GACTTGCCTTCCTTGTTTTTTCCGCTTCCATGTCCGCCGCTCTCTGCCGTGAAATGCTTTTTGTAATGAAAATCAATCAGCGTGTGTATGTCTTTCTTAGCCGTAAAAATTATATCAGCCCCTCTGCCTCCGTCTCCGCCCGACGGGCCTCCTCTGGGAACAAACTTTTCCCTTCTGAACGCAATGCACCCGTTTCCGCCGTCGCCGGCTTTTACCCAAATTTTGGTTTCGTCTATAAATTTAGCCATATTATGTTTTTTTCTCCGCAGAACGCACGCTTTTAATCCTCAACTTCCTATGGTATGAAACAGCAAACCTGTGCGCTTCATCCCTGACTGCCTGAAGAAGGTGAAGCTCCGGAGAATCTTTTTTGAGCCGCAGAGGATTTTTTCCTCTGGGCATGTACACCTCTTCTTCTCTCTTCGCAAGAGATACAGCCGGAACTTCCACCTTCATTTTTCTAAGTGTTTTTACCGCCGAGCTCAACTGCCCTCTGCCTCCATCAACAAGAATCAAGTCAGGAAGTTCTTTCCTCTCCTCTTCCGAGTCAAACCTTCTTGTCAAAACTTCTTCAATCATTCTGCAGTCGTCTATCCCTCCGGCCCAGCGTATTCTGTATTTTCTGTAATTATCCTTGTCGGGCGCCCCGCCTTTGAAAGACACCTTGCCGGCAGTGGCATAAATGCCTGATATGTTGGAAACATCGTACCCTTCAATGTGATACGGTATTTTTTCCAGATTCAGGGCTTCCTTGAGCTCCGCAAGAACATTGCTCTCGCTGTACTTCAACAGGGATTTTTCATCTCTCAAAGGAAATTTTCCGCGCATATCCTCAAGCATAAAAAGCCGTCTCTTTATCTCCTGCGCTTTTTCAAAGTCAAGCTTCTTGACCGCGTCCGACATCTGTCCTTTCAGTTTTTTTGCAAACGCCGCGTAATTTCCCCTGAAGAAGGCGGCCGCTCCCCTGACGATACCACTGTATTTCCTTTCGGATATCTTCCCTCCGCATGGCCCCGAACACCTTCCTATGTGATATTGGGTGCACAGAGAAGCTTTTTTACTGTCCAGATTATGCTGGCAGTTCCTAACCGGATAATACCTCCTGATAAATTTTATTACGCTTCTTACCAGTTCAACATTTGTGAAGGGTCCGAAATACAAAGATTTTCCGTCTTTCTTCTCCCTGACAATAAGCAGGGAAGGGAACCTTTCCGCAGTTATTTTTACCAGAGGATAACTTTTGTCATCCTTCAGTTCCACGTTATACTTCGGCCTGTGCTTTTTTATCAGGCTGTTTTCCAGTATTAGCGCTTCGGCTTCCGAGGCGGCAGGGATGATATCAAAATCCTCTATGTTTTCTGCAAGAAGCTGATTTACCGGACCGCTTAGACGGAAATACGAGGAAATTCTTTTTTTAAGAGAGACGGCCTTGCCGACATATATGACAGAGCCGCTTTTGTCTTTCATGAGATATACGCCGGGGATATCAGGCGCATCACGCAGTTTTCTCTGTATTCTCCTCTTTTTGTCCATCCGGTTTCTTTTCTTCGCCTCCGTTCTTTTCTCTCTTCAATTCGTCAACATAATTTAACTGCAATTCGGCAATAACGCCGGTCAGCATTTTTTCTTCGGCATCCGTCAGGTTGCCCTTTGTTTTTTCCTTGAGCATCTCGGTTATGTCTATAATCTGTTTCGCCAGCTCAAGGTTCCTTTCAACCTTGTTGTTAGCCGGGTTGGGCACCTTTCCCAGCGCCTGCCACCCCCAACCTGCAAAAAAGGTAACTACAAAGTTAAATAATCCTTCAGGCATCGTTGACCTCCTTATGTTTTATAAGTAATTATAACATAATACGGACAGGATTGGCATTTCAGGAACCGGCAAGCGCACCTGCGATTCTTAATGCCATCGGATAGATAAATCTGAACCCGCCGAGGAACAGAAATGCGAATACAAGCATAAATCCGTATCTTTCCAGCTGTTCGTACCGCCAGCGTATGTTCCCGGTCAGGAAAACGCTTAATATCCTTGAGCCGTCAAGAGGGGGTATGGGGATGAGGTTGAAGAAGGCAAGAACGAAGTTTATTATGCCACCGGAGAAAAAAATGTCTTTCACAAGCCCATTGGCCAAATATCTGGAGAGAATCGCCAATACCGTTCCCATTATTATATTGCTGGCGGGGCCTGCGAGCCCCACTGTGAGCATGCCTCTGTCGTGGTCCCTGAACTTGTAAGGGTTGATGGGTACAGGCTTTGCCCATCCTATAAAGAAGCCTCCGGTAACGGGCGAAGCCAAAATCAAAATCAGCGGGAGGAGAACTGTGCCTATCGGGTCAATGTGCGGTATGGGGTTGAACGTCAGTCTTCCCAGCATGCTGGCAGTATCATCGCCGTTGAGATATGCCACATAGCCGTGGCAGAACTCATGCACGATAACAGAAAAGAAAAGTATGAACAAAAATATCACCATCTGTACGGCGTTCATATCACCCCTTTATTTCCTTAATTCCGATAAGTACGCTCAATGACAAAAAATATACTGAAACTGCTACCATTATACCGGCAAAGAGAACAACAGGCAAGGAAACAAGGCCTGCGGCCGCAGTTTTAAAGGCATATATTGACAATCCCATTATTGCCGAAGAGATAAAGGCCTTTATGAAAAAGGGAGTTGTTCTTCTTAAATCAAATTTTAGATGTTTTTTATTGAAGAGAAACGCAAGCAGAATGAAATTCGTTATTCCCACGACGGAAGTTGCAAGAGCGATTCCGTTATGTCCCATAAACCTCATAAGCGCAATATCCGCAATAAAATTTACCAGTATGCTCATTAATCCCACCTTAACCGGCGTTGCGGTATCCCTGCGGGCGTAAAATGCCCTGCTCAATACGGATACGCCGCCGTATCCAAGCAGTCCTATGGCATAGAATGCAAGCGGCTGTGCGGCCAGAGATACGGATGCGGCGTTGAACATACCTCTTTCAAAGAGGAAGGAAACTATCTCCGTTCTGAATATAACCAGCCCGAACGTGAAAGGAATCAGAAGGACTGCCAGCATGCGGAAAGAAAACTCAAGGTTTTTCATAAATCCGGCATGGTTTTTGGAAGAAGCGTCCTCCGAAAACCACGGCAGGACCGCCGTTGAAACAGCAATGGCAAAAACTCCGAGAGGAAGTTGGAACAGTCTTGTACTGTACCAGAGCCCTGAAACCGCTCCTTCGTAAAGGAGGTTTGCGAGCGTCATGTCAACCAGGATATTTATGGGTGCGACAGCAACTCCTATGACGGCGGGAGCGAGAAGTTTTCCCATCAATTTTACAACGGGATGGGAAAAATTGAAGTTGAGACGTATCCTGTACCCCTTCTTAAGCACTGGGATAAGGGTAAAGAGGAACTGCCCTGCCCCGCCGATTACAACCGCCGCGCACAATCCGAATATCCTGTCCTGAACGCCGCCTCCGAATAAAGGCAGGATAAGGAAGAGGGCGGCAATCCAGACAACATCAAGTATGACGGGTGAAAGAGAGGGTAAGAGAAATACTTTGTATGCGTTAAGAACGCCCATGTTCAGAGCGGTCAGCGAT
>CAZAMK010000007.1:15411-16663 GCA_964486345.1 uncultured bacterium | reverse complement strand
TTTTCAATCATGCATGAGGCGATATGTGCATGGTGGTGCTGAACGCCTCTTGCCGGCAGTTTTTCTTTTTTTGCCGCCTCAAGGGCAAACTGCGTTGTTATGTAGTCCGGATGCAGGTCGTATGCGATTACCTCCGGACGGAAACCGAACAGCGTTTTGAAATGGGCGTATGAATTCCTGTAAAAATCCAGCGATTCCATGCTTTCAACTGTGCCTGTATGCTGGCTGGTGATGATTTCCCTGCCCCTGCCGAAAGAAAAAGTGTTTTTCTCCTGCGAACCTGCGGCAAAGACCTCTTTTTTGAAGAATGAAGGTATTGAAATCGGGTCGGGAATGTATCCGCGGGCTTTGCGCAGTATCTGAACTCTTTCGGGAGGCATTAATTTTACAACGGAGTCGTCGCATCCGTTATGTATGCCCCTGTTGTTCGTCAGTACATAATCGGCAAGAACCGAGAGTTTGGACAGAGACGTATCATCATCCCTGAAAATTATGGGTTCGTCGGCGATATTGGCACTTGTGGCGACGATAGCCTCAAATCCGCCTAAGGAAAAGAGCAGGTGGTGTACCGGCGCATAAGGCAGAAAAAAGCCGAGATAGTTGTTGAACGGCGCAATATCCTCCGGCAGATTACAACTCGCTCTCTTTTTCAGTATCACCACCGGCGTCTGCCATGAAGAAAGGATGTCTTTTTCGGCTTTGTTTAAAATGCAGTATTTTCTTATTACGGACAGGTCTTTTGCCATCAGGGCAAAGGGCTTATCCCCCCTCTTCTTTCTTTCCCTCGTTTTTTTGACTGCCTTGGCATTTTCACCGTCGCATACCAGATGGTATCCTCCCGTTCCCTTTACCGCGACTATATAACCCTTTTTTATCAGTTTTGCGGCGCTTTTTATGGATTCCTCTCCCGTAGATACTATCTTGCCCCCTTCCAGAAGACTGAATTCCGGGCCGCAGGCAAAACAGCAGTCCGGTTGTGCGTGAAACCGCCTGTCAGTCGGGTTGATGTATTCCGCATAACAGTCCGGGCACATCATGAACCGCTCCATCGTGGTGTTTTTCCTGTCGTAAGGCAGGTTTTTAGTGATGGTGAAGCGCGGCCCGCAGTCCGTGCAGTTGATGAAAGGGAAAAGATGCCTCCTGTCCCTCGTTGAAAAGAGTTCTTTCAGACATGCGGGGCAGGTCGCTATGTCAGGAGACACTTCGGTTGTGATTTTGCCGGCGTCCCTGCTTTTCTCTATCCTGAACCCCT
>CAZAMK010000007.1:5690-15401 GCA_964486345.1 uncultured bacterium | reverse complement strand
CTTCTTTTCTCCTTTCAGCGGGAGGGAATAAACGACAGAGATGGATTTTATTACGGATTGCTTGGGCGGGTTATATTTTATCCTGTCCAGAAAGCTCTTGATGTCTGAAGAGCCTCCCTCAACTTCAATGTAAACACCCGAGGGGGTATTGACGACAAAGCCCGTGAGGTTGTTTTCGGCGGCATGCCTGAAAACGGCAGGCCTGAACCCTACCCCCTGGACTCTTCCCTCAATACCAATCCCTACCCGTTTTTTGATACCGCTGGATGTCATTTTCCCTTTGTTTTTTCATTGCGAGTGTTTTTTACGTGGCAATTCCCTCTTTTCCCCTCTCCCTTGCGATAGTCCGCCAAAGTTTTAGTGGAGGAAGGGGAGAGGGGCTGGGTGAGGGTGATTGTAGCAGTGGCTCTATTCGGTTGTCGTTGTACGCTATGATTTATCTACTACTATCTTCTCCCCTGACTTCACTTTCTCCAGTTCTTTGTAGTCCGAGACCATCTTCCCCACAACCTCAACTGCGCCGGCAGGTATGGGTTTTTCCCCTGTGCTCATGGGAGTCGGTCCGAAAAAGAGGCACAGGCATCTTCCTTCGGGCCAGTATGCTATATCCCCATTTTCAACCTCGTTGACAGGGATTTCAATATCCGAGTCCACCGGTATCTCAAAATAAATCTCCTTGCCCCACGTGCTCGCCTTCACCTTGAAAGGTAACGCATCATATATCCTGCCCGCAAGCACAGAATCCCCCATCTCCCCTCTCACCACAATCTCTCCGGCTTTGATTGTTATTATTTTGCCCATTTAATTACAGTTTCTTCAGATGTTTTTTAAATTCTTCGGCAATCATTATCTTGCCCCCTGACTGTTTCTTTAAGATTTTCTCCAGAGCTGCAATTTCTTCGGTAGAAAGATTTTCTTCCCGTTCTGCTTTTAATGTTTTTTTGTTCATATTATAACCTTGTTAGTTGTGGATCAGCCATTTCCAGAGGGGGAGGTATTTTATTTTCCTTGTTGCGCCGAACCATTGCTTCTCCTCCTCACCTTCGTAGTCTTCGTTGATTATCAGAAGGTTGCCGCATTTCAGTTCCTGGCTTGCTTTGATGAGAGATTTTTCTTCCTGTTCCCTTGTCTTTATGTCGTTCAGGTTATAACATACCTGGATCAACCGGGCAACCTCCGTTCCTTCCTTCAGGACAAAATCCACCTCCTGTCGGAGCGGATGCCTCCAGTAATATACTTTAGCTCCCCCGTCCAGTTCGTTTTTCTTCAGTTTTACTGCAACCGCATTTTCATACAGTTGCCCGGTATCGCCTCCTGTCCGGAATGCCTTTGCATTGATAAAACCGTTGTCAATGCAGTATATCTTCTTGTTGGAACTTATCTGCTCCTGCATTTTGAAGGAGAATCTGTGCACCCTGAAAAAGATAAAGGATTCTTCAAGATAATTCAGGTATTTTTCCACGGTGTGTACGCTTTTGCATTTTATTATCCGGCTCAAGGTATTATAGGAAAACTCCTTCGCGGTGTTTGAAACCAGATAGACCGCAAGGTTTTCTATCGTTGGGATAAGGCGTATGTTGAATCTGCGGACTATGTCTTTGTAGATGATGGAGTTGAACAGTGTGGAGAGGTACTCTTTATGCTCTATCTTTTTTATCAGAGGTTCGGGATATCCTCCGTATGTCAGGTATTCAAAAAGTTTGCTTTTAATCTCCTGCGTGGTAAGTTGAGTATAATCTCCTTTAAGGCGGAGGAATTCGGCGAAGGAGAAGGGGAAGATGTTTACGAGAAGATGCCTGCCTGTAAGATGCGGAGAGAGTTCACTACTTAACAGGTTGGAATTGCTCCCTGTGATGACAAGATTGAAGCCCTGCCTCTGCAGGCGGTTGACGAACAATTCCCATCTTGCGAGGTTCTGGATTTCGTCAAAGAAGAGGTATTTCGGGTTGTTGTAGAGTCCATTGAGCGTTGAAATTATCTCATCGTAGTTTTTTGTCTCAATGAGTTTTTCGTCGTCAAAATTCGCATAGCCGAAGTTTCCGGCTTTGTTGAGGATGTTGAAACCGAGGAAGGATTTGCCTGCCCTGCGCGGCCCGATTATTACCTTTACCAGGTCATTGGCAAGAAATTTGTTAAAATCAATATCCCTTTCAACGAATTTTTCCGTTCCCCTCTTTTCAAGTTCCCTTTTTTGAAGAAGCAGAATGTCTCTTATCATCAAAGATGTCCCCTCACCTTTAATTCCTCTCCCCAAAGGGTGGAGGAAGACCAGAGGTGGTTTTGTTATGCGTAATGCACAAAAGTATCAACTTTCTTGCATCTATAATACCTGTTTATCACAATTCTGTCAAGAAAGACCGTGCGATGAACATGTCCTGATATGTAGTAAATCAGGATCGCACCGCTACAGTAATGGATCCCTGCCTAAAACATGCAGGGATGACAAGTAATGTTGAGATTGCCGCGTAAAAAACACTCGCAATAACAAACATTGAGTATGTAAGATTTACGATAACAGTTGTTCTGTCAGGCGGAGGACGGATTTACGGACTTCGGGGGAGAGCCCTTCCCCAAAGGCAGTGGTTTTGGGCTGTATGCCTATAACCGTGCATTTTGCGCCTGTCTCGGAACTGATGTGCCGAATAATGAGCGGCAGTGAAAATGTGTGTGTTGAAGAGGTTGTCTCCGCAATTTCATCCCTCTCCATAACCTTGATATCGCCGGGTTTTCCGCTGAAGTCAACGGCATCAATTATAACTACCGTATCCGGCTTGAATTTTTCAATAACTCCGAGATAGTTTTCCACGGCGTTCTCCGCATTTATCACCTTTACCGCGCCTTTTCGCATTTCTTTCTGCAGTATTTCGGCGGCAAGGCATCCTGCTCCGTCATCCCCCTTCATCCTGTCGCCCATGCTCACAATAACCGTCCGTCCATTTAATTCAATGCAAGGGGTTGCAGAAGACCGAGAAACAGAGGTGAGCAGAGAGGATGAAAGATAATTGGTCCACTCTTTAAAATTCTCTCCTGTCTTCGCGGAAATAGCCATCAGTTTTGTATCGGGTGCAGAGGTTTTCAGGTTACGTGTGAAATTGGCGGTGCTGAAATCCGTATGGGAAGCCATGTCGGTTTTGTTTAGAAGGCATATCTCCGATATCCTGAACATCAGGGGATATTTTAAGGGTTTCTCCTCGCCTTCCGGGACGCTTGAGATAATGACATTTACATCCGTTCCGATGTCAAACTCTGCGGGGCAAACGAGGTTTCCTACATTTTCTATAAAAAGGACGGCTATATCTTCCATCGGAAGATGCTCAAGCCCCTTAGCTACCATATTCGCGTCAAGGTGGCAGGCGCCGCCTGTGTTTATCTGCACTACGGGGATTCCGAACTTCTCCAGCCGCTCCCCGTCCAGACTGCCCTGTATATCTCCTTCTATTACAGCGAAGGAAAAATCCTTCTGTAGTTGTTCTATTGTTCTTTCCAGAACGGTCGTCTTGCCCGAGCCCGGGGAGCCCATGATATTCAGGGCAAAAACCCCGTGTTTTTTCAGCAGTGCGCGGTTTTCCCCGGCAATCCTGTCATTCTCTTCAAAGATGCTCGCTCCGACCTCTATCGTCTTTATCTTTTTCATTGTTTTGATTATAGCATGAGCACAATAAATGAACAGTTTTGTTAACTATCTGTTATCAGAGGATTAACCGGTCTCTATTTCAACGTTATCAAGAATAAATTCACGGCTTGCGGGGTCTGTGCCGCGTTTTATAGTGATATGGGATTTTTTATATAAGAGATTGCCTTTAGTCATGGACCGGAAGATGAAGTTGATGTTTTCCTCGTCAAGACAGCTGTATGGATTTATGGTAAGGTTTATTTTTAAAAATGCCGACGCCTTATTTGCTTCCTGAATCTTTTCAAGTATCCTCAACAGGTTTGTTACCACCGAAAGTTCGTGCATTTTATTTCCGGTTTTTATTAATCGCCGCTTTCGTCTGAAGGGCGCGGGCGCGCAGGATATATTTTTTCGTCTCCGGGCTTCTGCCAGACTTTTATTCCTGAAATGTTGGATGCCTTGGCGAGAGCGTGGGCCGCCGTGGGAGAGTTGAGGAAAAGGAAGACGATGCAGACGAGAGCTTTAATGCCTATGGCTGAAATTCCGGTCATTATGAAGGTGCCGAGCAATACACTGCCTGTTCCCAGAGTAACGCACTTGGTTGCCGCCTGCAGGCGGCAATAGACGTCAGGCATCCTGATAAGACCTATGCACCCGAGCAATATAAAACACAGCCCTACGGCCATTAAAAGGCATACTATAAACTCAATCATCTAAATTCCTCCCTTCCAGGAATTTTGCAAAGGTAATGGTGCTTACAAATCCCAGAATAGACCATGCGATAGCTATATTCATATAAAATTCCGCGCCGGTTGATATTGCAAGCAGGACGCAGAAGATAATCACTATGATGCCGAGAATGTCTATCCCCACCATCCTGTCCGCCGCCCTGGGACCCTTGAAAATTCTGTATGTGCACAAAGCAACGCAGAGCGTCAGGAATAAGAATACATAATTCATTCAAATACCTCCTCAAGAATTGCCTGAAGATTTCCGCATATTAATTCTTCCGTTCTGGCAGGGTCCTCCGTAACCACGTATATCCAGTGGACATAAAGAAAATCTTCATCAATGTCCATTGTGAAAGTGCCGGGAGCAAGAGTAATGGCGTTTGCCATTATAGTCCTGCCCAGGGGCGATTTAAGGCGCAAAGGCATTTTGACGACGCCGGGTTTTATGGGAGGCCCGGGGCTTAAGACCCTGTAAGCCATAATTAGATTCGCCTTGAACATCTGCTGGAGAAAGACAAAAAGGAATTTGACGAAAGCAAAGTATCTCTTAATCTGGAAGGCTTTTTTAGGATGGTAAGGAAACTCCTTAGCGAACAGAGCCGTTACAAAGCCGGATGTAAGCATGCCTGCAAGAAGATTGGCAGGTTCAAAAGACCATGTTACCACATACCATATAATAAGGTTCAGGATAAAGACCAGCACGTAATTCATTTATTGCTCTCCTATCGCTATATTGGCATAAGAAAAATTGTCCATCACGTCCACGGCTTTATCTATGAACGGCTCCCGTATGCCGGGGATTAACAGAATTCCGGCAAAAACCGCCATAAATGCAAGCACTGTCATGGGAACCAGCATCCCTGCGGGAGCTTCTTTCTTAACAACTCCTTCTTTTTTGCTTAAATAAACCGTTCTCTGGAGTTTGAGGAAATAACCGAGAGTCATTACGGCAACGATAATGCATAAAACCGCTATTCCGCCGTATCCTGCCTGTACGGCGGCGAGTATTATAATTAACTTGCTCCAGAAGTTGCCCATTGGAGGAATGCCCGCTATCCCCATCATGCCTGTACTTGAAAGCATGGTTGTGTAGGGCATGCTGTCATTAAGACCGGTAAGTTTTTCCGCGTCGGTTGTTTTCGTCATATGCTCCACCGCGCCGATATTCAAAAAGAGCAGGGACTTGGAAAAGGCATGGGAGATGATATGCAGGAGCACTCCGAGATTGCCCAGATAGCCGCCTATGCCCAAACCTATTGCGCAGTAGCCTATCTGGCTTATGGTGGAATATGCGAAAATTCGTTTGATGTTTTTCTGTCCGTACGCCGCCACTCCGCCTAAAACCATTGAGAGTATTCCGAAGGCAAGAAGAATTGTCCGTATCTGCGGGACATCTGTAAATATGTTGGAGGTAATCCTTATAATGGCATAAAAGCCGACTATCTTGATAAACAGCCCTGAAAGCAATGCCGATACAGGCGCGGGAGCCATTGAATGTGCGTCCGGGAGCCATGTGTGGAACGGTACAAGGCCTGATTTAATGGCAAATCCTGCAAGAAGAAGCCCTATGGTAAACCATAAATTGATTTGCGGTATGTTAGCTGTTGCATGCATAACCGCAGGGATGTTCAGTGTTCCGGTAAGCCCGTATATCATGGCAATGCCGAAGAGTATAAGAGTGGAAGAGACAAAACTAATAACCGTGTATTTTAGAGAAGCTTCAAGTTCTTCCGCCCTCAAACCGAAAGCTACGATAACGAAAGAAGCGATAGAAGATATCTCAAAGAAGACGAAAAGGTTGAAAAAGTCCATACTTATCAGAATTCCGTTCATACCTGCAAGCATAAGCATGAAAAGCATGAAAAAATAGACCGCCCGGTTATATTTTTTCATATAAACTATGGAATAGACCATAATAATAAATGCGATGGCGTTGGTCAGTATAAGGAAGAGGCAGGAGAGGGGGTCAAGCATCAGCGTTATTCCAAGAGGTTCTTTCCATCCGCCCGCAAAGTAGATAATCCTTTCGCCCGCAAATACGGAAATGCCGAGCAAGATGGATACGGCAAGGCTTAAAAAGGTGAAGGAGGCAGCGGCTATGCCTGCAAGAAAATCGTCTTTACCGCAAAGCAGAGGCATAATAAATGCGGCGCCCAGATAAATAACAACGGGGAAAACGATAAGGTGATTCATCCCTTGAGCCTCCGTATTTTGTCGGTGTCAAAAGTGCCGTATTTTTCAAAAAGCCTTACTGCAAGAGCGGCAAGAAATGCGGCGAAACCCAGATCAATCACTATTGATGTAAGGACTAAAGCCTGCGGCAGAGGATCTACGGCCGCTGCCTGAAGTTGCTCAAGCGGCATATCCGGTATTATTATGGGAGCTATGCCGTTCCATTTGTATCCGAGAAGGATGAAAAAAAGGTTAAGGGCGTATCCCACAATATTCATTCCCACAATTATTTTGATAATGTTCTTTTTGGCTATCATTCCGTACAGCCCTATAAAAAAGATAAGCGCAACAAGCGCGTAAATTATCATTTCTCCTCCTCGCTTTGCCTGTATCTGATCCCTTTCCTGATGTGGACGAGCCGAGCCATGGAGAGTGTGATTATGGCGATAAAAAGCGCAGAGCCGACTTTTATCCCTATCATTATGTTGCTTAATAACAGCGTTCCGCCTCCCCACAGATGGAAAAGCCGTCCCTTGGGCAGAAAATTCAGGAAAAAAGTCCCGCCCGTAAGTCCCAGCAGAGCAATGGAAAGAAAGCCTAACGCTCCGAGGCTGTCAAGGACCTTTGCTATTTTGCGGGGGAATATTCTTAAGGCGTATTCGTGTCCGAAAGCAAGCAGGAGCAGAACAAAACCGCCTGTGAGAACAACCCCTCCGGCAAATCCTCCGCCCGGCGTAACATGTCCGTACAGGATTATGGAAACCCCGAAGACCATTACAAACGGGAAGACAATTTTTGAGATACTCTTAACAATTTCGCTCATCCCCTTATTCATCAATTCTCCCTTTGGTTCTCAACAGTACAAGTACGCCGATGATAGCGGTGAAGATAACGGTTGCCTCTCCGAGGGTATCGTAACCTCTGAAATCAAGCACGACCGAGGTGACGGCATTCGCCGCCTGCAGTTTTGTGATAGATGATGTCAGATATCCTGCGCCCATTGTTATAACAGGCTCACCGAAGGGCCTGAACATCTCTTTGAAATGGAGCATAAAGACAAACAGGAAGACGGCAAAGATTATAAGTGTAATTCCGGCATAGATTCCCGAAGAAGACATGTCGGCTGAAGATTCCCTGTGTATGATTGACAAAAGCACGACAAGCGCCACAATTTCAACGAATACCTGGACTATGGCTATATCCGGCGCTCCCAGCAGAAGGAAGAGAATGCTTAGAATAAGGCCTGAAGTACCCATGGAGACGATAGATGATGTCAGGCTTTTCGCCATAATGGCAATAACAGAACCTACGGCCATAAAGACCAGCAATGAAACTAAAAGAGGCATATTAACCGTCATCTTCTTATAACCTCCATTAAGAAAATAATTCCCGCAAAAATCCACACAATATATTTCGGCAAAAGGCCGTTCTGCTGTAATTTTAACTTTTTTACCGTTGTGTTCAAAGCAACGCTCCCTTTAACATAAACAAGGTCTATCGCTCTGACGGCGCAGTTCTTAAAGAACCCGCTGACCGCAGGGATAATTTTTCCTGCAAGCGTATATATATCAAGAGTGCCGCGCAATTCGGCGGAATAAAATCTTTTTATGGGACCGAGTTCTTTTACCGTCCCGTAAAAGTGGGAGCCGTCAAAAGCCGTTTCTTCCGCAGTCAGCAGTTCTCCTCCGACAAACGTCTCCGTTTTCCGGAATCTGCCCATCCATTTTTTCCCTATGACAAACAGAATGCAGAATACGGCAAGAGCCAGCCATCCGTAAAAACTTGCCGTCTTTATCAATTCTATGTTAAGAGGGACGTATTCACCCAGCGCCGGAAAGAGGAACCTTTCCGTCACCACGCCCGGGAACAGCCCGAAAAGCAGGCATCCCGCGGCAAGCAATAACATAGGGATATTCATGAAAGGAGAGTTTTCAAGTCCTTTTCTTGATATTTCCGCTTTCCTTACCCCCATAAAAGAATCATTAAGCACCTTGATAAAGGATGCGAGTGTCAGGACGCTTCCAAGCAGTGCTGCCGCCAGAGCGACAATGGCTATTTCACCGCCCTTGCTCAAAAGCGCCTGGTAGATGAGCCATTTTGAAACAAATCCGTTAAAAGGAGGCACTCCGGAGATGGATAGCGCGGCAACGGTCATAACTCCGAAGGTTAAGGGCAGTTTTCGCGCAAGCCCTCCGTAATTCCCCAGCTCCCTTGACCCGGTTGCCTTGATTAAAACGCCCGCCCCGAGGAATAGAAGGCTTTTAAATATGGCGTGGTTGATGACGTGATAAAGAGCTCCGACCAGCCCGATGCTCGTTCCGCAGGCTATACCGAGCATTATATATCCTATCTGGCTTATGCTGTGATAGGCAAGCAGGCGTTTAATGTCATGCTGTACAAGGGCAAGGAAGACTCCTCCGAGAAGCGTGATTATCCCGATGAAAATCAGGATGGTTTCCCATCCTATAGACCACGACGGTTTGAACAGGATGAAGTAAAATCTTATCATCGCATAAATGCCGGTTTTAATCATTACGCCCGACAGCATGGAAGACACAGGCGTAGGAGCTGCGGGATGTGCGTCCGGAAGCCACGTGTGTAACGGAAATATCCCTGCTTTGATACCCGTGCCTATGAGCATGGAGAAGAAAAAAAGGTGTTTCCAGAAAACATTCTCTTCAATCAGCCAGATTCCGAGAATGCTGAAGAGCAGAAATACGCTTCCCGCGCCGGTCATGATGATATACTTGAATGCCGCCCTGCGCGCCTCCTCCGTATCGGTAAAAAGGACCAGGAAGAAGCTTGCCACGGCCATGATTTCCCAGTAGATGTAAAGTGCGATTAGAGAATGGGAAAGAACCACGCCGTTCATTGCCCCGATGAAGAGGAAAAGCAGGCTGTCGTATACAAAATTATCTTCCGGGTTGTACCATTGCGAGTAAGAAACGCTGAACAGGCTTATTGTTGAAATAAGAGTTGCGAACAGCAGACCCATCACCTGTCCGGACGAGAGGGACATGTAATTTACGTACATTGAATAGAAACAGCCCGCCGCCACGGCTATTCCTCCCGCAAGAGAGAGCCATTTCCTGAAAGGCCTGCCGGCTTTGCAGAAAACGACGTGCAGAAACGCCGTTGCGAAACTTATTGCCACCGGAAGAAACCATACGGTTACGTTCAAGCAAAACCTCCTTT
>CAZAMK010000007.1:0-5590 GCA_964486345.1 uncultured bacterium | reverse complement strand
AAACTTATTGCCACCGGAAGAAACCATACGGTTACGTTCAAGCAAAACCTCCTTTATCACATTCGGGATTCGGGGTTCGGGAAATACTTTTGGAAATCCTCTCTTAATCCCCTCTTTTTCAAAGGGGGGTATGGGGGGATTTCCCCGGTCCCCACGTCCCGGGACCCGAGTCCCTGACCCCGTCTCCTTTTTTACATCACCAGATAAATGCCGATAAGCAGGGAAACCGTCGCCAGAATAACCACCGAGGCGTTCATCGGCTTTAACCCCGCATTGTCAAAATCGCTTTTTTTCTGCTCTCCCATGAAAACGTATCTGAACAGCCTGAACAAATACAGGAGCGTAAGAACGGAAGTCAGTATTGCCATAAAAGCGAAGATTATATGTTTTCCTGCAATCATTCCCGTTATCGCTTCCACTTTGCCGAAAAATCCCGGAAGCGGCGGTATGCCTATGACTGACAACATGCTCAAGAAAAAAGCGTATGTGAGAGCAGGTGCCTTTTTCATAAGCCCTCCCATATCGCGTATGTCTTTTGTCCCGAACATTCTTTCCGTTATGCCGGCGCACAGAAAGAGGCATCCTTTGCCTAAAGCGTGCGCAACGTAGAAAATCAGGATTCCGCGCACGGCAACCGCATTAAACATTGTCAGAGCGGCAATCATGAAGCCCAGCTGGCTTACCGTGGAATAGGCAAGAATCTTTTTTATGTCCGTTTCTCTCATGGCTACGATGCCTGCCGCGAAACTGCTGAAAAGGGCAAGCCAACCCGCCCACATTACGTCACCCCCGACAAAAAGCGTTGCGCCGAACAGCCTTGCCATACCGTATATGCCTATTTTCACAAGAACCGCGGCATGCAGAAAGGCGGTTACGGGCGTAGGAGCGACGGATGCATCCGGCAGCCACGTATGGAAAGGGAAGGTGGCCGATTTTGTCAGTACGCCCAGGAAGAAAAGGGCGAAAACAAACGGGGGTATTGAGTTATTCGCCATCTGAAGAATGCTTAAAGTCCCTGTAAACTGGTATATGTATGCAAAACCCAGGAACATGAGTCCTGCGCCTGCAACGGTCAGCAGGAACGCCTTGTCGGCCTTCTGCAGATGCTCGTCTTTCCTGTAGAATCCGATGAGCCGCCATGAACAGAGCCCTGCCAGCTCCCAGAAGGTATACAGCGAAATAAGGTTGTCCGATAAAACCACTCCCATCATACTGCCTACGAACACAAGTCCCCAGAAGGCGAATTTCTGTTGTTCTCCGGCAGTCTCCTTTACAAAATATCCTGCCGCGAACAGGTAGATTAAAACGCCTATGACAACCGAAGTTATGGCGAAGATAATGCTTAATGCATCGCAGGTGAAAAGAATGCCTTTAATCTCAACAAAAAGAAATTTTGAAGAAAAAGCGGGTTTCAGTAAAAAAGAACACAATGCCGTCTGCGCCAGCAGGAAAACCAACCCGCCCCTTATGGAGCTCCGCCCAGGCAGAAGTCTTACGGCGAACGCGCCCAGGAAGGGCAGTACAAGCATTGACAACAGCAAGAGATTATATTGTCCGGTCATTATTTATGTTCCTTTTTCTCGTCGCTGATAAATGCGATTCTCCTGCACCGCGGGCAGACTATCTTGAGCATATCCGTTCTCTGTATAGGCGGCGCGATTTTTTCTTCCGCCCCGGTTTTTATCTCTAATTCCTCCATAAGGCGCGAAAGCATTACGGGCTGTGCAAACCCGAGGTTTTTGACCCGTCTGAACGCCCACAGCAGGTGTTTCTCGGTTCCTATTATCTCCCCGCAATCCTTGCACGCCAGAAGTTTATGCTGAACGGAATTCGTAACATCTTTCTCGTCAAAGTAGGCGATATCAAATTTTGTGGAAAGCTTTATGCCTTCCTGCGTGATGCAGTTGCGTTCGCACTCGCCGCAGAAAAGGCATTCTCCCGGGTGGTGGACCAGCGTTCTCGTCGAGCCGCCGTCTGCGTTTATCTCATCCTTCATCTCAATGGCTTTG
Source organism: uncultured bacterium (assembly GCA_964486345.1). GTDB lineage: Bacteria > Ratteibacteria > UBA8468 > B48-G9 > JAFGKM01 > JAFGKM01. The sequence goes on along the minus strand of CAZAMK010000007.1, from coordinate 3,581 downwards.
GCCGGGCATACCTGAAAACATGCCCCGCAGCCCACGCACTCTTTCTCATTATATTCCGGTTTTCCCCTGTATCGCTTCGGAGGGGTATAAGGCTTATACGGAAAACCCGTGGTATACGGCTTGGAGAATAAGCTCGTTATGGCCTCCCGTAATTCACGTAGTTTCGGTTTTTTCATTTTAAACTTCTTTTTTTATCTTTTCGGTTTTCTGCCGGGACATCTCAACCAGCCGGTTGAAATCATACAGCTGTTTCTTCCTGTTTCCCGTGTCATATACCGCCACCCTTTCTGTACAGCAGTAGCAAGGGTCAACTCCCGCCAGGATAATCGCCACGTCGGGTATCATCTGGCCGATACAGCTGGCTTTGAAGGTCGGTATATTGGTATAGCTTGGGGCCCGTATCTTGTGTCTCACCGGCCTGTTTGTCCCGTCGCTCTTTACATAATGGAAACATTCTCCCCTCGGGGCTTCATGGTGCCCGATGCCTTCCCCCGGAGGAATTTCTCTCACTTCCGCCTGTATATCCCCGCCTTTTCCTTCAATGGCGTCTAAGGACTGTTCAATTATTTTTATGGATTCAAACATCTCCAGTAGGCGCACCACCGCTTTGTCAAAAACGTCGCCGTGCTCGGCGGTTATAACCTTGAAGTCCAGCATGGGGTATGCGGCGTAAGGGTCGTCTTTTCTTATATCCCCGCCTATCCCGCTTGCCCTGGCGACAGGACCCACCGCCCCGAAATTTTTAATATGTTCCTTTGTCAGGACTCCCACGCCTTTAAGCCGCGCTCCGAGGACAGGGTCGTCAAGAACCGCATGCGTGAGCATTTCCACTTTAACCTTCAGGCCGTTAAGGACGTTTCTCAAAGCGGGCATGTCTTCTTCCTCTATATTCCTGCGCACCCCGCCTATCTTGAACATGGCGTAGTGATTTCTGTTGCCGGTTATTATTTCAAACATATCCAGAACCGGCTCCCTGTATTTCCATGCCCACATGAATACCGTGTTATATCCGAGGAAATGCCCCGCTAAACCAACCCACAAAAGATGGCTGTGTATTCTTTCCAGTTCTCCGATGATGCACCTTATGTACCGCGCCCGTTCCGGGACAGATATCCCGAGCAGGTCCTCCACGGCATTGCAGTATGCAAAAGGATGGGAAGTGGAGCAGATGCCGCATATCCTTTCCACGAGAAAAGTTACCTGGTCCCAGTGTTTTCCTTCCGAGAGCTTTTCTATCGCCCTGTGGTTGTATCCCGCCTGCCAGTCAACGTCAACAACCTTTTCCCCGTCGCAGTAAAGGGCGAAGAACTCCGGCTCTTCCAATAGGGGATGATAGGGCCCTATCGGTACGATTACTTTTTTCTTTTTGTCTTCAGCCATTTTTAGCCTTCCTCAACGGATAATTGCCTTCTTCCCAGTCGTCGCGCAGAAGAAAATGAGTTAAGCCGGGGTGCCCGGTAAAGTTAATCCCGAGCAGTTCCTTCATCTCCCGTTCAATGTAGGAAATTCCGGGTATTATGCTTGTCATTGACTCAATCTCGGGTTTTTCCCTGTCAAGATAGGTTCTCACAGAAACGACCGTTCCTTCGCTGTCAAACCCGAAATGGTAGAGAATCTCAAAGGAGTCAAAATTCTCAACGCCTGAAGCTACTATATATCTTGCGTCAAGGTCCCTGAAAATTATTTTAACGCAATTTTTAACATTTGCTCTGTCAACGGTAATATAGATCCTTTTTGTGTTATGCGCCTTGATTTCCTTTATACTGCCGCCGAGTTTTTCTTTAAGAGTGTCAAGAACGTTCATTTAAGTTTCTCCAGCAGTTTTACTATGCCCGCAATCATCGCCTCGGGCTTGGGCGGGCATCCAGGGATATAGACGTCCACCGGTATAAGCTTGTTGAGAGGCCCTCCCATCTGCGGGCTCTCCCTGAACATTCCTCCGGAACAGGCGCAGGCGCCTATGGCAACTACAACGCACGGCTTTGCGGTCTGCGCATACACCTCTTTTACCCGTTCAACGCATTTTTTGTTTACTATGCCGGTGCAGAGAAGAGCGTCGGCATGTCGGGGGCTTCCGACCAGCGTCATACCGAACCGTTCAATGTCAAAACGCGGATCCAGGCATGCCAGAATCTCTATGTCGCAGTTGTTGCAGGAGCCGCCCGACATGTGGTAAACCCACAGCGATTTTTTTAACGCTTTAATCTTCAGACTCATCTTTTATTCCCATCCTCTTTTAACCTTTTTCCCTCTCCCTTGAGGGGAGAGGTTTAGGGTGAGGGTGAATATTTTTACAATCCCTTTACCGCCAGCAGAATCCCTATTATTCCAAACAACGTCAGCCATCCCCAGTAAAACTTGAGTGCCTGGTCTATCCTCAAACGGGGATTGGTATTTTTTATCAGAACGAACAGTACTAGAATCAGCAGGTATTTCAATATCCCGGCTATAACGCCTGTAACCGAAGAAAAATTTATCCCTCCGAAATACAAGGTTACGACGAAGAGCGGGCCCACCATCAGCAGTATGGCTTTAGCGAGCTTGAAAAGCCCCAGAAGTATGCCGGAATATTCTATAAATGCGCCTCCCGCAAGCTCTGCTTCCGCTTCCGCCAGGTCAAAAGGCACGAGTCCTATCTTTCCCTGAAGGGCAAAAACCGCTATAAGAAAGCCGATTACCCCGGAGATAGAACCGAGCGTTATGCCGTTGGCCTGCTGAAACCGCAAAATTTCTACAAGCGAAGTTGTTGCCCCGCTTTTAACCGCAGGGATTATCAGGGCGCAGGCGAAAGGCAGTTCATACCCGAGCAGAAGCTTTATTTCCCTGCTTATACCCACCGCCGCCAGTACGTTTCCCGACGAGCTCCCTCCAAGGATGATTGCGAGAGAGGGGACTGTAAGCAGGTATAGAAGAAGTATAACGTCGCCCGGGAAACCGAAATTCGTTCTGAAAACGAGCAGTAGAACGGCTCCGCTCATTGCCGCCGCCAGCACGGCGAGAACAGGCGCGAATACGAACATGAAGATGCTTGCTTTTTCGGGTATCAGGGTCTCCTTGCCCGCGAGCTTGGCAAAGTCCGCAAAATTCTGGTACCATGGCGGACCCACCCTGAACTGCAGGCGTGCCGTAACCTTTCTGTCAACCCAAACGGCCAGCATTCCGCAGACGCTGAAAACCGCCAGGCTCGCTATAAAGTAAACAAGTACATTAACAGCGCTCATTTTTTTATTCCGTAAAGATCCAGCCAGTTGAGAGCCCTGACCAGAACATTGTCCCCCATCTTATAAATATTTGCTTTATCAGCGATTTCTTCTTCATCTATATATTGCACAACGCCGTTTTTACAGCTCGCGGCGCAGAGCGGCTGTTCGCCGCCTTTAAGTCTTCCGAGGCATGTGTCGCACCTGCTTACAAGATAAGGAATAAATTCGGGAAGGATGGTTCCGAAAGGACAGGCAAGAGAGCAGGTTTTGCATGAGACGCACAGTATTTTTGAGCGTTTAACCAAGCCGGACTCCCTTTTCAGCGCGCCTGTCGGACAGCTGTTTACGCAGGGGTAGTCTTCGCATCTTCTGCAGGCG
>CAZAMK010000006.1:1990-17335 GCA_964486345.1 uncultured bacterium | reverse complement strand
AATTGAGAAACGTTACAAAGAGAACAACGATAAAATCATCGGTGCTTCCGGATTTCATGCAGAAGATAATAAAATCCGGCGGAGTTGTCAATTACATAAAAAAGAACAAGGGTTTCAGGCTATAGGAGAGAGGTTATGGGATACAGGATAACTTTGATTCCGGGCGACGGAATCGGCCCGGAAATAACAGAGGTGACGAAAAAGTGCATTGAAGCCGCCGGGGTTGATGTAGAATGGGATGTACAGCAGGCGGGAGAATGCGCAATTAAGAAATACGGTACGCCTATTCCTGACGATGCTCTTGAATCAATTGCAAAAAACAGAATTTGCCTTAAGGCGCCTCTTACGACGCCCGTGGGAAGCGGATTCAGGAGCGTAAATGTCTACATAAGACAGCGCTTTAATCTTTATATCTGCCTGCGTCCGTTCAAGTTTTACGAGGGCGTAAGAAGCAGGTATTCCGGGCTTAACATGGTTGTGGTGAGAGAGAATATGGAGGATTTGTATTCCGGGATAGAGTTTGAAAAAGGCAAGGATGAAACGAGAGAGTTGATAAGGTTCATCAAAGATAAAACAGGGAAGGAAACGGGAGAAGATGCAGGTATAAGCATAAAACCGATATCCGTTTCAAACTCCGAAAGGATAGTAAGGTTTGCCTTTGAATACGCAATTAAAAACGGGAGAAAAAAGGTTACGGCGGTGCATAAGGCGAATATAATGAAATTTACCGACGGACTTTTCCTTGATGTTGCGAGGAAGGTTGCGGCGGAGTATACTGATATTGAATTTGAAGACAGGATTGTGGACAATATGGCGATGCAGTTGGTACAGAAGCCGGAGCTTTACGACGTCTTGGTATGCCCCAATCTATACGGAGACATTCTTTCCGACCTGTGCGCCGGACTGGTGGGCGGGCTCGGGCTTTCTCCTGGAGCCAACATAGGCGAGGATATTGCGGTTTTTGAGGCGACTCACGGAAGTGCGCCCAAGTACAGGGGGTTGAACAAGGTTAACCCTGCGGCTTTACTGCTTGCGGGTGTTATGATGCTTGATTACATAGGGGAAAGCGACAAGTCGCTTAAAATTGAGCATGCTCTCGCCGAAGTTATACGCGAGGGGAAATATCTTACCTATGACTTCAGGGATCCGGGCGATAAAAATTGCGTCGGGACAAGGGAGATGGGCGAAGCGATTATAGAAAGGATAAAAAGCGGCGTTTAGGGTATAGCGTACAGCGTATAGAAAAAACAAAACTTAAAGCTTTTCACTATACGTTAAACGCTCCACGCTATACGCTGGTTGTTTTTGGAGGCGGATAATGGTAACGGTTGTTCTTGGAACGCAGTGGGGAGATGAAGGCAAAGGCAAGGTGATTGATTATCTCGCCGAAGATATGAATATCGTTGCAAGATATCAAGGCGGCGGAAATGCAGGACATACCGTAGTTATTAACGGCAAGCAATACGTATTTCATCTTGTTCCCTCGGGAATTCTATATCCCGGCAAGGTGTGCGTTATAGGCAACGGTGTTGTCGTGGATCCCGTATCCCTGTTTGAAGAGATAGATTATCTTGAAAAAAGCGGCATTTCCACTGAAGGCCGGCTTTTCATTGCAGAAAATGCGCATATGACACTGCCTTACCATAAAACGCTGGACCAGATAGAAGATAAATTCAGGGGAAAAGGCAGTCTGGGAACGACAGGCAGAGGCATAGGCACTACTTACGCCGACAAGTTTAACAGGATAGGCATCAGGGTCATTGACTTTCTGGAGGAGGATATTTTCAGGGAGAAGCTGAAGATTGCCCTTGAGCTGAAAAACTATCTTTTCAGAGAGTATTACAAGGAGCAAATGCTTTCCATGGAGAAGATTTATGAAGAGACGTCAGGATACAGAAAAAAACTGAAGAAGATGGCGAGAAACATAACGCTGTATCTTAATGATGAAATTGAAAAAGGGAAGAAGGTTCTTGCAGAAGGTGCGCAAGGGACTTTCCTTGACATAGACTTCGGAACATATCCTTACGTGACAGCTTCCAATTCCATCGCGGGCGGAGCATGTACCGGGCTGGGGTTGTCGCCGAGGAAAATAGACAGGATAATAGGCGTGGTCAAGAGTTATACTACGAGGGTGGGTATGGGCCCTTTCCCGACCGAACTGAAAGGCGAGGAGGGAGAAAATTTACGAAAGACGGGAAACGAGTATGGGGCAACGACAGGCAGGCCGAGAAGGTGCGGATGGTTTGACGCGGTGCTTGTAAGGTTTGCCTGCAGTGTAAACGGGCTGGATGAGTTGATTATGACCAAGCTTGACGTTCTCTCCGGCATAAAGAAGATAAGGATATGCACGGCTTATAAGTTCGGGGACAACGTTTATAACGATTACCCGCTGAATACGAAGGTGTTCTCCGGCTGCGGCGTTGTTTATGAAGAGGTTGACGGATGGAACGAAAATATAACGAAGGTGAAGAGTTACGGGGAACTGCCACTGAATGCAAGGAAATATATAGAGAGGATTGAAAAAATAACGGGAGTTCCAATTTCAAAAATTTCCGTGGGTTCATCCCGCGAGCAGACAATAGTTAAGTAACACAACGAGGTTCGGGACTCGGGAGTCGGGGTCAGGGAAAAACATAGGTAGGAAGAAGGCATTTTCCGAATCCCGAAATGCTGAATCCGAATCCCGCGTTTTTTAAAGGTAAAGGAGAGAGGTAAAATGAACGGTGCGCAGATTATGGTGGAGAGCCTGAAAAAAGAAGGCGTGGATATTATTTTTGGATATCCGGGAGGCGTTTTACTGCCGCTTTGCGACCAGCTGTATGACTGCGGAATAAAGTTTGTTCTCGTCCGGCACGAGCAGGGCGCTGCACATGCTGTTGACGGTTTTGCGAGGTCTTCCGGAAGAGTGGGAGTCTGCATGGCAACTTCCGGGCCCGGGGCGACCAACCTTGTAACCGGAATAGCCACAGCTTATATGGATTCCATACCCATGGTTGCGATTACCGCACAGGTTGCGACTAACCTTATAGGGAGCGATGCATTCCAGGAAGTTGACATAACGGGGATAACAAGGCCCATAACAAAGCACAACTTTCTTATAAAAGACGTCAAGGATATAGCGAGAACGGTGAAAGAGGCGTTTTACATAGCATCATCAGGCAGGCCCGGCCCGGTGCTTATAGACCTGCCCGTTGACATTCAGAGGGCGGAGGCAAAATTTGAGTATCCCGAAAAAATTGAAATGCGCAGTTACAAACCCACGTATGAGGGACATCCGGTGCAGATAGAGAAGGCGGCGAAGCTTATAAAGGACTCAAAGAAACCCCTGCTTATAGCGGGCGGAGGGGTTATTTCATCAAATGCTTCAGCAGAACTGAAGAAATTCATTGAGACTGCGGAGATACCCGCTACTTTTACACTTATGGGACTGGGGAGCATACCCGCAAGTCATCCTTTGTTTCTCGGAATGCTCGGCATGCACGGTACCAAGTATGCCAACTACGCCGTTGTTGAATCAGACCTTATAATCTCGGCGGGTTGCCGTTTTGACGACAGGATTACGGGGAAGATTGAAAACTTTGCTCCGAAGGCGAAGATAATACATATTGACATTGACCCTGCGTCAATAAGCAAGAATATCGTTGTGGACGTCCCGATAGTCGGCGATGCAAAGGATATACTTAAAAAGCTTCATGAAAAAACAGGGAAGGCTTCAAGGAAGGAATGGCTTTCAAAGATAAATGAATGGAAGCAGAAATATCCGCTGACTTATGAAAAGAATGGACTGAAGCCGCAGTATATCATAGAAACATTGTCGGGCCTGCTTCCGGACGATGCGATAATATGCACTGAAGTCGGACAGAACCAGATGTGGACCGCACAGTATTATAAATTCAGGAAGCCCCGCACATTTGTCACTTCCGGGGGGCTCGGGACGATGGGGTTCGGGTTTCCGGCGGCGATTGGAGCGCAAATGGCGAATCCGGGAAAGATAGTCGTTGATATAGCCGGAGACGGAAGCATCCAGATGAATATACAAGAACTTGCCACGGCGGTTTACAACAAGCTCCCGATTAAGGTTATAATCCTTAACAACTGCTGTCTCGGCATGGTGAGGCAGTGGCAGCAGTTGTTTTACAAACAGAGGTACGCATTTACCTGCGTGGAAAATGCACAGCCGGATTTTGCAAAACTTGCAGAGGCATACGGTGCAATCGGACACAGGGTTGTTTCAACTGCGGAGTTTGACAAGATTATTCCGGAAGTGCTGAAAGAGAAAGCTAAGCCGGTTATTCTTGACTGCCGCATAGTGAAAGACGAAAACGTCTTTCCCATGGTTCCCGCAGGCGCTTCGCTGGACCAGATGCTTGAAGGGCTGGCTTGAGAGGACGGGGTTCGTGACTCGGGACTGGGGACTCGGGAGAAACAAGAAAATACTTAAATGCATTTCACGGACTCTGAACCCTAATCCCGTGTTTTTAACGTGAGAAAGGAGAGAGAAAAATGGCTGAAAACAATAAGGCGTTAAGGTCTCATATAGTTGTAATAGCGGTTGAGAACAAATCAGGGGTGCTCGCCCGTATTGCCGGACTTTTTTCAGCCAGAGGATACAACATAGACAGTTTATCCGTTTCCGCTACCGAGGACCCGGCCGTTTCCAAGATGACGTTGATGGTGAGAGGAGACGAGCGCATCCTTGAACAGATATACAAACAGCTGAACAAACTTATAGACGTAATTAAGATTCTTGACCTGACAGAAGGCGATTTTATTGACAGGGAACTGGCTCTCGTAAAAGTTAAGACTGCAAATTCCGACATAAGGCAGGAAATAATGCAGTTGGCTGACGTTTTCAGGGCAAAGGTCGTTGATATTGGGAAACATTCGCTGACACTTGAGATTGTGGGAGGCACGTCAAAAGTCAATGCGATGATTGAGATGCTAAGGGGATACGGGATAAAAGAGATGGTCAGAACGGGTAAAATTGCAATGGCAAGGGAATTTAACAGCAAAAAACAACAATAAAGGAGATAGAGAAAATGGCGAAAATTTATAATGACAAGGATGCAGATTTAAATTTTTTAAAGGGAAAAAAGGTTGGTATTATCGGATACGGGAGCCAGGGCAGGGCGCACGCGCTAAATCTAAAGGACAGCGGTGTGGATGTGATGGTGAGCGAACTGGAAGGGACTCCCAACTACAAAAAGGCGGTTGCCGATGGTTTTAAGCCGGTTGCTGCGGACGAGGCGACAAAGAAATGCGATGCGATTATGATGCTTGTACAGGATAACGTACAGCCTTTTGTTTACAGGAATTTCATCGCTCCCAATCTGGAAAAGGGTAAAGCGCTCGGATTTGCGCACGGCTTTTCCATACATTTCAACCAGATAGTACCTCCGGGCAACGTTGATGTGTATATGGTTGCTCCAAAAGGGCCGGGGGATCTTGTGAGGGACCAGTTTTCACAGGGAAAAGGCGTACCGTGCATAGTGGCTGTTTACCAGGATGCGACCGGGAAAGCTATGAAGCTTGCGCTTGCGTATGCCAAGGGGCTCGGAGGAACAAGATGCGGTGTTGTGGAAACCACTTTCAAGGAAGAGACGGAGACCGACCTTTTCGGTGAACAGGTTGTCCTTTGCGGCGGCGCCACCCAGATGATAAAGTATGCGTTTGAAACTCTTGTTGAGGCCGGATACCAGCCGGAGATTGCTTACTATGAAACATGCCACGAGCTTAAGCTCATCGTTGATTTAATTATAGAGCGGGGCATTCAGGGTATGAGGAAGGTTATAAGCGATACGGCAGAATACGGCGATATGACAAGAGGACCTATGGTAATTGACGAGCAGGTCAAGGAAAACATGAAAGATGTTCTCGGACAGATTCAGAGAGGCGAGTTTGCAAGGGAATGGATTACGGAGAATATGGTGGGAAGGCCTGTTTTCAACGCCCTTGAACGCCAGTCGGAAGAACATCTGATAGAAAAAGTCGGCAGGAAGATGAGAGACATGATGCCCTGGCTGCACAAGAAATAATTTTTATCATCTTCTCCCTCTCCCTTGATGGGTTTGTCCCGTAGGGGAGAGGGTTAGGGTGAGGGTGAAATTAATGTATGAGGGTTTTCATAGGCATCAGAATTCCCGAAGAAATAAAGGAAAAAATATCGGAGGTCAGCCGGAAACTGGAAACCAAGGTGAGGGAAACTAGAATCGTATCGCCGGCTAACCTGCATATCACTCTCAAATTTATAGGGGAAACTGCCGGAGAAAGCATACCCCGGCTGGCAGAAATCCTCACAAAGAGCTTGGAAAACAACGCGCCCTTTACTGCAAAAGTAAAGGGCGCTGGTGTTTTCCCTGATGAAAAAAGCCCAAGGGTTTTCTGGATAGGAGTAAATTCCCAAGGCAAACTGAAAAAACTAAACGTCGACATAGAAACCGTGCTTGCGTTGGAAGGTATAAGCAAGGAAGAAAACAGATTCAAAGAACACATCACCATAGCCCGCTTTAAATCTACCCCCAAAAACTCTTTCCTTAGTGAACTGCTTGAGAAATACGGAGAGACACTATTCGGAGAAATGGAAATAAAAGAGGTTGAGCTCATAAAGAGCGATATTAGAACTTCCTGTCCCGTATACACCACCCTCCTTAAATTCCCGCTGAAATAAAAAATTGAAAGGCTTTTTTTGCTTAAAAACGAGGATTTTTATATTACAACGGGTTTTTGGCCGTTGACTAGCTGTCAAGAGATATGCTATATTTTAGAGAAATAAATTACAGTTTTTTTTGATAAAGAACAGACGGCGGAGGGAAATAATGGACAAGGAAAAGGCTCTGGATATGGCAATCGGACAGATAGAAAAGGAGTTTGGGAAAGGAGCCATCATGCGGCTCGGGGAAAAGACGAGCGTTGATGTTCCTGTAATTTCAACCGGGGCCATATCCCTTGATATAGCGCTCGGTACGGGAGGCATTCCGAGAGGCAGGGTAACGGAAATTTTCGGGCCGGAGTCTTCGGGGAAAACCACCCTCGCCCTGCATATTCTCGCGGAAGCGCAGAAAGCGGGCGGGCAGGCGGCTTTCATTGACGCCGAACATGCCCTTGACCCGGGATACGCAAAGAAGCTCGGGGTTAAGCTTGAGGATATGCTTATCAGCCAGCCTGATACGGGAGAGCAGGCGCTGGAGATTACCGAATCCCTTATCCGCAGTAATGCCATAGACGTAATTATCATAGATTCTGTCGCCGCCCTGGTTCCCAAGGCGGAGCTTGAAGGTGAGATGGGAGAAAGCGTTATGGGCTTGCAGGCGCGGCTTATGTCGCAGGCTTTGAGGAAGCTTACCGGATACATAAGCAAATCCCAGACGTCGGCGATTTTCATCAATCAGCTTAGGGAAAAAATCGGAGTGTTTTTTGGTAATCCGGAAACCACCCCCGGAGGCAGAGCTCTAAAGTTTTACTCTTCCGTACGGCTGGACGTGCGCAGGATAGAAAGTATCAAGAGCGGCCAGGAGATTATAGGCAACAGGGTGAGGGTAAAGGTTGTGAAGAACAAGGTCGCACCGCCCTTCAAAGAAGCCGAATTGGATATGTATTACGGAATGGGAATAAGCAGGGAAAGTTCTCTGATAAACGCCGCCCTGCAATATAAAATCATTGAGAAGAAAGGGGCATATATTCAGTATGGAGGCAATTCAATAGGGCAGGGCATGGATAACACTGTTGACATACTGAAGCAGAATGCGAAGCTGTATACCGAACTTGAGGCAAAGGTGAGGGATGCGGCCGGACTGAAGGCTAAAAAAGCGGAGAAAACGAAAGAATAGAAGATTCGCAGGCTGAAGACCTGCGGCTGCCGTACAGGGAGAGTGGAGACAATGAAAGAAACAGGGATTGGACTTATCGGATACAAATTTATGGGTAAGGCGCATTCCCACGCTTACAGAGATGCGGCGCTTTTTTTTGACCTGCCGGCAGTACCCGTTATGAAGGTGTTGTGCGGACGTTCCGAACAGTCCCTGAAGGCCGCCGCAGAAAAACTCGGATGGCAGGAATATGAAACAGATTGGAAGAAAGTTGTCAGAAGAAAAGATATAGATATTGTGGATATCGCCACCCCCCAGGATTCCCACAGAGATATAGCCGTTTCAGCCGCAAAAGAAGGGAAAGCCGTGCTTTGCGAAAAACCGCTCTCTTCCACTCTTAAATCTGCTTACGAGATGGTAGAGGCAGTGGAGAAATACGGAGTTAAACACGCCGTATGCTTTAATTACAGGAAGCTCCCCGCCATAGGCCTCGCTAAAAATCTCATAGACAAAGGCAAACTTGGCAAAATTTATCACATGAGGGCGGTGTATCTTCAGGACTGGATAATTGATCCTGAATTTCCTTTGGTGTGGCGCCTTCAGAAGGCGTCAGCCGGCAGTGGAGCCCACGGAGACCTGAATGCCCACATCATAGATATGGCAAGGTATCTTGTGGGAGAATTTGAAGAAGTCACAGGTGCGAGCGAAACGTTCATAAAAAAGAGGCCTTTGGTTAAGGAAACAGGCCTGCTTGAAACTGGGATTGAGGACAAAAAAAAATCTACGGAGACCGGAGCCGTTACGGTTGATGATGCAACTTTGTTTCTTGCAAGATTTAAAAATGGGGCGCTCGGTTCTTTTGAAGCGACGAGATTTGCGGCGGGCAGGAAGAACGGCTTGAAATTTGAAATCAACGGCAGTAAAGGAAGCCTTGTTTTCAACCTTGAGAATCTTAACGAACTGGATGTTTACAGCACAGATGACCCTGAATATGCGCGTGGATTTAAAACCGTTATGGCAACCGACTCGTCCCATCCTTACGCCGCAAACTGGTGGCCTGCGGGGCATATTATCGGCTATGGGGAATCTTTTATAAATTTGGTATCAGACCTTTTGACTGCCGTTTCAAAAGGAGAGAATCCAAGCCCTGATTTTTATGACGGGCTGAAATGCCAGGAAGTTTTGAGCGCAGTTGAAAAATCTGCAGAGAACGGGAAATGGGTGAGAGTGAAAGAGTGAAGGCATAAAACTTTTTCTGTTTTTTAACATCTAATAATAAAAGCGACGTAAAGCGTATAGTAAGAACAATTAAAACTAAAGCTTTTAACTAAACGCTGAACGCTTCACGCTATACGCTCTATGCTATGTTTTAGACTATACGCTAAACGCTCCACGCTATACGCTTCTTTATTGTCAAAGGAGGGAAGAAAAAAATGAGAAGAAGAAATTACATAATTTTTGGAGTTGTTGTTTGTATTATCGCCGCTGGTTTTTTGTCGCGGACATTTAGGTTTTCAGCAAAATTTTCAAAAAACAGCAGTTATCAAACGCCGTATGTTCTGACGGCAGATGACGGGGTTTTGACATTGCAGAACGCCTTTGTGCAGGTGGCAAAAGCGGTCAAGCCGGCCGTAGTGCAGATAACAACGGAGAAAACGGTTACAATGCGTTATTGGAACCCCTTCGGCGATATGGATGGATTTTTCAATTCGCCTTTTGATGAATTTTTCGGCGCTCCAAGGGGAAGACAGCAGGAACAACCGAAAACATATCAGCAGAAACAGCAGGGGCTCGGTTCAGGTTTTATCATAGATGAAGACGGGGATATAATTACGAATAACCACGTTATAAGCGGGGTGGATAAAATTCTTGTAAAATTACAAGATGATGCCCATCCATACGAAGCGAAGGTTATCGGGACTGACCCGAAGACTGACCTGGCTTTGATAAAGATAAATGCCAAGAGACCTTTGCCTTTCGTAAGGCTGGGAGACTCCGATAGAATCCAGCCCGGAGAATGGGTGATGGCGATAGGTAATCCGATGGGCCTTACCGCAACGGTCACGGTTGGTATTGTAAGCGCTAAAGGGAGAGCGGGATTCGGCATAACCCAATATGAAGATTTTATACAAACTGATGCGGCGATAAACCCCGGTAATTCCGGTGGCCCGCTCATAAATATAAACGCAGAGGTTATAGGTATAAACACCTTCATTGTATCCCCGCAGATTGCCGAAGGCCTCGGATTTGCCATTCCGGTCAACATCGCAAAACAGGTCTTTTCTCAATTAAAGGAAAAGGGACGCGTAGTAAGGGGTTATCTCGGCGTATATTTACAGCCGTTGGATGACGAACTTGCCGAATCTGTCGGGCTCAAAGAAATACGCGGCGCTTTTGTTGCAGAGGTTATTCCCGGAACAGCCGCAGAAAAAGCCGGCATCCGCGAAGAGGATGTAATACTGAAGTTTGACGGACAGGAAGTAAAAGATATGGCTGACCTGCAGATGAAGGTTGCGAATACACCCGTAGGGAAAAGAGTTTCCGTAGTCGTCTGGAGGGAAAGGAAAGAATTTTCTCTGCCAATGGTAATAAGCGAAATGCCTTCGGATGAAGAGCTTGCGAAAGCGTCACAGCAGGAGGAGATGTGGAGAGGCATGCGTGTGTCATCTGTCACTCCCGAAATCCAACAGCGGCTCAATATAACAGAAGGGGAAGGCGTTGTTGTTACATTTGTAGAGCCCGGTTCTCCCGCCGGAGACGCAGGCATTTCTGCAGGAGTTCTCATAAAGAAGATAGACGGGAAAGATGTGAAGAATCTTGCCGGATACGGAAATCTAATAAAGGCCTTGCCGGCTGATAAAAGCGTACGCCTTCTTATAAAGAGAGGCGAACAGAGCATGTCCGTTATTCTTAAGAGTGGAAAATAGAAAAGCACATTACAGGGTATTAAGGCTGCTCGCCGTAAAAAGCTATTCGGAGGAGGAGCTGAAGGAAAAACTTGCCGGATATGCCGTTGAATCCGAAATAGACGGAATAATTGAAGAGTGTGTTAAGCGCGGATACCTGAACGACAGGACGCTGGCGGAATATCTTACGGAGAAATACCTGAAGAAAACAAAAGGGTATCTGCACATACTCTCCGTTCTTGAAAGAAGAAAAATCAGGCAGGATGCGATAGAAAGAATCAAACGTGATTTTGATTTTGATCGGGAGTTTTCCGAAGCGGAAAAATTCTTTTTGAAAAACAGGAAGAAAAAGAAGTTTTCGTCGCTTATCTTTTCACTCAAAACGAAAGGGTTTTCATACAGGTCATTAAACAGGATAATGAACATGCACAGGAAAACGGAAGAATGAAGAGCTCGGAGATAAGAAGGCTTTACCTTGATTATTTTGAAAACAAGGGACATACTCTTGTTACAGGCAGCGGGCTTGTTCCGTTTGACGACCCGACACTGCTTTTTACCAGCGCTGGCATGGTGCAGTTCAAGAAATATTGGGCTACGGGCGGAAAACTGCCGTATTCAAGGGCGGCGACGTGCCAGAAATGCGTGCGCGCCGGAGGCAAAGACAGCGATATAGAGAAGATAGGCATAACAGGCAGGCACCACACATTCTTTGAGATGCTCGGTAATTTCTCCTTCGGCGATTACTTTAAGAAGGAAGCCGTGGAATGGGCGTACGAATTTTCCGCGCAGTATCTGAAAGTGCCGGAAAAACTCATTTGGGTTTCCTATTATGAGGAGGATGCGGAAACAAAGGAGACATGGAGAAAGTTCCTTCCCGAAAACAGAATAGTGCCTCTCTCGGCAAAAGATAATTTCTGGGGGCCTGCCGGCGATACCGGCCCGTGCGGTCCCTGCACCGAGCTTTACATGGATTTCGGCGAAGAAAAAGGCTGCGGGAGGAAGGACTGCATGCCTGGATGCGAATGCGGGCGGTTTCTTGAATTCTGGAACCTTGTTTTTCCGCAGTATGACAAGCAGAAAGACGGTTCTCTCACAGACCTTAAGAGAAGAGGTGTTGATACGGGGATGGGACTTGAAAGGATTACGCGCATCCTGCAGAATACGCCTTCAAATTACGAGACTGACCTTTTTTTACCAATTATCAAAGAAATTGAAGAGATAAGCGGGTGCAGTTACGAAAAAGAGCCGGATAAAAAACCTTTATTCAGGATAACCGCAGACCACGTAAGAGCCGCCGTTTTTCTCATTGACGACAACATTCTGCCTTCAAACGAGGGCAGGGGATACGTGTTAAGGCGGATACTTCGCAGAGCGGGAATGACTGGTTCAAACCTCGGAGTAAAAGAGCCGTTTTTGTGCAGGCTTAGCGAAACCGCCGTAAATATCATGCATGATGTTTATCCCACTTTAAAAGAACACAGAGAGCTTATAAAAAGGGTGATACTTGAAGAGGAGGAAAAATACCGCTCTCTTCTGGATTCGGCAGGCAGAAATTTTAACGATTTTGTTGCAGGAGTTAAAAATAACATCGTTCCCGGAGATGCGGCTTTCAAGCTTTACGACACCTACGGAATTCCGAGAGACCTCCTTGAAGACCTTGCCCTTGACGGCGGTTTGACAATTGAATGGAAGGAGTTTGACAAACTAATGGAGGAGCAGAAGAAACTCTCAAGATTTTCAACCGCCATGGGATTCAAAAAAGAGGTTGTTTTTGAGAGGATCCCTCTTTCAGAAACTATTTTCACAGGTTATAAAACCATAGAAGACGAGTGTATAGTCAAGGCGCTTTATAGCGGAGGCAAGGACGAAAAACTATATCTTGTCCTTGATAAGACGCCGTTTTATCCCGAAAAGGGAGGACAGGTTGGAGACAGAGGAATAATAGAGAACGGGGAAATCAGATTTTCAGTGAGCGATACCCAGATAGACGAAAAAGGGCTGATATACCACATAGGAAAACTGACTCAAGGAAAACCTGCACAATTGGAAGGCCGCGAAGTACGCGTAAACGCCTCTGTTGACGCTGAATACAGGAAACAAGTTTCAATCAATCATACGACAACACATCTCCTTCATTATGCTTTGAGAGAGGTTTTTGGAAAGGAGATACGGCAGGCGGGTTCCTACGTAAGCGCTGACCGTTTGAGATTTGACTTTGTCTGCTTCAGCCAGTTAAATCCTGATGATGCGGGGAAGGCGGAAGATATCGTACAGGAAAAGATATTTGAAGACAGTTCCGTAATCGTTGAAGAGATGTCCCTTGACGAAGCGGTGGAGCGCGGAGCTATAGCCCTGTTCATGGAGAAATACGGTGAAAAGGTACGGATAATAAAAACCGGCGGCTACCACACAGAAGTTTGCGGCGGAACGCATATGTCAAGGACGGGAGAAGCGGCGCTGTTCCGCATAACGGGATTTTCAAGCATAGGGCAGAATCTCAAGAGAATAGAAGCCGTAACCTATAAAGAGGCATTGAAGTTTCTCAATAGGTACCGCATTATTGCAGAGGACATAGCCCTGAAGTTTGAAACGGATGCGGAAAAAATTATCGCGATGGTTGACAAACTGATCTCTGAAAACGAGCGGAAAGACAGGACTATAGATAAGTACGAAAACAAGCTTGCGGCAGAACTTGCCGGAGAAATAGCAGGGGGCAAAGAATCCTTTATAATTAAGGGCGATACTTTTTATTTTGCAAGCGGGCTTGTAAATATTGATAACAATGATGTTGCAAGCAGAATTTCTGACGATGTCGCAGAAAAAACAGGAAAAGGAATAGTTTTTATAGGCAATGAAGTGAACGGAAGGATTTTTCTCACCCTGAAGGTGAGCGGCGAATGCAAAGACAAATTCCCTGCTGTAAAATTGATGAAAGAAATTTCTGAAATTGTGGAAGGACAGGGCGGAGGAAGTCCTGTTTTTGCGAGAGGCAGCGGTAAAAACCCAGGTAATTTCGGGAAAGCGGCCGAGAAAATACGGCTGATAATCCATAAGGAAAGCGATGACAAGAAACAGTAGTTTGGAAGACGAGATAAAAATCATTCGGAGTATAAGAAAGGGCGACAGGGACGCGAAAGAGCAGTTTACCCGGGACAACCAGGGACTTGTGATATACATAGCCAAAAAATACGCCTATACGCCAGACATCCTGCCAGACCTTATTGCCGAAGGCAACATGGGTCTTTTGAAAGCCATAGACAAATTTGATTCCAAAAAGAACGTCAAATTTGGCACATACGCCTATTTCTGGATAAAAAGGTTCATAATACGGGCGATAATGCGTGAATTTGAGGTGTTGAAGATACCCGAGAGATACCATGAGTTCAGGGACAGGGTTGAGGATCTCAAGCGGGACTACATGTTCAAGAACGGAAGGAACCCAACCGACGCGGAGATAGCAAAGAGTCTTAAACTGCCTCCGGAGATTGTGAAAAAACTAAGAAAATATGCCGCTCACGTAAGGATTATATCCTCGGATTATTATGACGGGGAAAAACAGGTTGACCTGTTTGACGTTGTGGATTTTTCCAAAAAAGAGGAGCAGGGGCTGTGGGAGGTTTTGAGAAACAAGGATATACTGGAAAAAATCTTTGACAGGATAAAGAAGAGAGAAAAGAGGGCAAACATAGACATCTGGTTAAGAGTCCTTGAACTATATTACGGACTTGACGGCGGCATACAGCGCAGTTACAAGGAGATTTCCGATGAGCTTGACGTTAGCCGGCAGAGGGTGCACCAGATAAAGAAAATATGCCTTCAGAAATTAAAAAAAGAATGGCTGACAATGAAAAAAACAGAAGATGAAAAAGATAATGAATCATGACCCCTCACTTTGCAAGAAATGCGGAAGGGTTCGGGATAAAGGAGAAAAAGACAATGAAGAATCTTGAATCTCTGATAAGGACCATACCTGACTTTCCCAAGAAAGGCATACTGTTCAGAGACATCACAACCCTTCTGGAAAACCCGCATGCGTTAAGGGAGGTTATAGATATTTTTAAAAAGAATATCCCGTCCGGCATAAATAAACTTGTGGCGATAGAATCAAGGGGCTTCATTTTTGGAGCCGCCCTTGCTCTTGAGCTGGGGATAGGTTTTATTCCGGTAAGAAAGAGCGGGAAACTGCCGGGGAAAACCATAAAAGCCACCTATGACCTTGAATACGGAACCGATACGCTTGAAATTCACAAAGGCGCGCTGGGCAAGGGGGACAGGGTTGTTTTAATAGACGATCTGCTCGCTACGGGCGGAACGGCACTTGCTTCATGCCGTCTTATAGAAAAATGCGGCGGGAACGTGGAAAAGATACTTTTTCTAATAGAGCTTGACGAACTTGCGGGTTCTGAAAAACTCTCAAAATACGATGTCTTCTCCCTACTCCATTTCTGAAACGGCAGTAAATTAAATCCATCTTTTAATGATGGCCTTTTAAAGCAGACCCATTTTGAGGAGTTCTTCCGCTATCTGAACGGTATTGAGAGCCGCCCCTTTCCTGATGTTATCACTAACAATCCACATATCAACGGCATTTTCCAGCGCAGGATTTTTCCTTATCCTTCCTACATAGACGCCGT
>CAZAMK010000006.1:0-1980 GCA_964486345.1 uncultured bacterium | reverse complement strand
CGCCGTTTTTTCCCGATGCGTACAAAGGAATGGGGTACGATGATTTTTCAGGTTCGTCTATAACTTCTACGCCGGCAGAAGAAGCCAGCAATTTCGTTATTTCTTCAATGTTTATTTTTTTCTTGCACTGCACGGTAACGCTCTCCGAATGGCCGTTAAAGACGGGCACCCTTGCGCAGGTTGCGGAGATTTTTATATCAGTAGCCCCGAGTATCTTATGTGTTTCCTTTATCATCTTTACCTCTTCCGTGTAATACCCGGGAAAGTCTTTGGATATGCTTCCTATCTCCGGTATAACGTTAAACGCAATCTGCCAGGGATAAACTTCATTCTCTATTTCATCTCCGTTAGCGTATGCCTTTACCTGGTTTTCCAGTTCGTCAACCGCGTTTCTGCCCGTTCCCGAGACCGCCTGATAGGTGGATACTATAATTCTCTCAACGGTATATTCCCTGTGCAGAGGGAACACGGCCACAACCATCTGAATGGTTGAACAATTTGGATTTGCTATAAAGCCCTTATGGTTTTTCAAATGATGAGGGTTAACCTCCGGAACCACAAGAGGTACGGACGGGTCCATCCTGAAGTCTCCGCCGTTATCTATCACGATAGCGCCTTTTTTGACTGCTTCCCATCCGAAGACCCTGCTGGCGCCTTTTTCACCCTCGGTGCCGGCAAAAAGGGCGATATCCACGTTGTTGAAAGAATCAATTTCCGTTTTTTCCACGCGTATGTTTTTTCCAGCTATGGTCTCTTCGCGTTCTCTTGTAGCAAGCATCTTAAGCTCTTTGCACGGAAAATCTCTTTCAAGAAGAATCTCAACCATCTTCTTGCCTACTATCCCGGCTCCGACCACCGCTACACTATAGTTTCTCACGACTCACCTCTGTTTCTGATTATGGAAGCAGCTATACATCCGGCAAAGTACGCCTTTACTATATCAAAAGGCAAGAACGGCAGAAAGCCCATGAGAAACGCCTTGTACAAGGGAATTCTCAAAAATAGCGCCAGCCACAGCGTGCCTGCCGAAAGAATTACGGTTAT
This sequence comes from uncultured bacterium, assembly GCA_964486345.1. GTDB lineage: Bacteria > Ratteibacteria > UBA8468 > B48-G9 > JAFGKM01 > JAFGKM01. The sequence goes on along the minus strand of CAZAMK010000006.1, from coordinate 936 downwards.
GCCGCACAGCATAGCAGAAAGCATCCCCGCGCGGCTTCTGTTCTTTTCGGTTAAAAACCCTATTAAATATGCCGCAAGGATAAAACCGGCAATATATCCGGTTGTAGGCCTTAAGAATCCTATCCCTGAACCGTAAAACCAGTAGTTTATTCCTGCCGAACCGATTGCCAGATATAATAGCTGGCTTAAAGCTCCCGCTCTTCTTCCCAGCAGTATACCTGCGAGCAGAACGGCAAATACCTGTCCCGTAACCGGCACCGGAGTGAAAGGAAGCGGAATATACATCTGTGCAGAGATCGCCGTTAAAACGGCAAAGCCTGCCGCAAAAGCAATCTTTTTAAATGTTGAAAGCGATCCAAATACCTCATAGTACCTTTTCCATACTGTGTTCCATCCCGTTGCAATCCTTTCCATTGTACCCCCCTTACACGTAGCGTATAGTCTGAAACATGTCGTATAGTAAAAGCTTTTAGTCTTATTTTCCTATACGCTTTACGCTATACCCTATACGCCGGCTTTAGAGTGCCGACATTTTCTTTGTTATTCTATCTTCGTCAACCTTCGGGCCTATAATTGACATATAGAAATTTTCGCCGTTAAAAAGTTCTTCCGCTATACTCCTTACTTCCTTCGCCGTAACTGAATTAATCTTTTCCACCGCTTTTTTTACAGTAATAAGTTTGTCCCTGAACAATCGCTGCTCTCCGAGCCAGAGCATATATTCAAGATTATCCTCAAGCCCCATCAGAATCTGAGACGTAATGAACTTCCTGGCTCTGTCCATCTCATTTTCTTTTACGCCCCCGTCTCTGATTTTTTTCATCTCGTCAATGACGGCTGAAATGGATTTTTCGGTATTGTCAGGCGATACGCCCGCATACACAAGGTAAGCTCCCGTATCCTGATAATGCTTTGCAAAACTCCTAATGGCGTATG
>CAZAMK010000005.1:0-17908 GCA_964486345.1 uncultured bacterium | reverse complement strand
AGAAGGCCGGGTACGAACTGATAAGCAAGAGCTCCTTGTGCATGGATGCGCGGGATCAGGCGAAACTGGAAGAGTTTTTTCGGGAGATTGACAGGGGCGTAAGGGACCGCTATGTCTAAGGCGTCTGTCTTTCCGGACGATATATTGAAAAAAGTTTATGAGAATCCGGAAGAAAACAGTGACGAAATACGCCGGCTTCTTCTGCTGGAATCTTCCGCGGAGACGGAACGTCTGTTTTCGTTTGCCGACGGGGTACGGCGGAAATTTATGGGCGGCGGAGTTCTTTTGAGGGGCATAGTGGAGTTTTCCAATATTTGCGGCAACAGTTGCTTTTACTGCGGACTCAACGCGCAGAATGCCGGGCTTAAACGCTACAGGATGAGTTCTGAAGAGATATTGGAATCCATAAGTAAAATAAATCAGCTTAATATCAAAACTGTCGTTCTGCAGTCAGGCGAAGATGCCGGTCTTGACCCTTTGTGGCTTGCAGATATTATCAGGGAGATAAAAAAACGTTTCCCGATGGCCGTTACTCTTTCCGTCGGGGAGAAAACACCCGAAGAATACAGGGTTTGGCGCGAAGCCGGCGCGGACAGGTCTCTTTTGAAAATAGAGACTACCGACCCTGCTGTTTATTCTGCCGCGCATAACGGCAGGCAATTGGCGTCGCGCATGAAATGTCTGGATGACCTGAAAGGGCTCGGATACCAGACAGGTACAGGGATATTGGTCGGCCTGCGCGGCCAGACAATAGAATCTCTTGTAAGGGATGTTCTTTTTCTGGAGCAGAACGATTTTGACATGATAGGAATAGGTCCTTTTATACCGCATCCGCACACTTCATTTGCGGATGACATGTCGGGAAGTGTATCTCTGGTGCTTAAAATGCTGGCAATTGTTCGTATAGTCACAAGGAATTCGCACCTGCCGGCAACCACGGCTCTGGGATCGGCGGGTGCGGATTACAGGACAGACGGTCTTAGTGCCGGCGCCAACGTCCTCATGCCGAATTTCACCCCTGCGGGATACAGAGCTTTATATGAGATATATCCGGGCAAGGTATGCTTGCAGGAGCCGCCGGAGAAATGCGTCACTTGTATGTTTGGAAAAGTGAAATCAGCGGGACGTTTCATAGATTATTCAATCGGCCATTCAATAAAAAAAAGTTTCAATGCTGTCAGGAAGGAAAAATGAACAAGACGCCTTTAAGCAACAGATTGCATATAGGGATTTTCGGCAGGAGAAACACAGGCAAGTCCACTTTGATAAACGCCATAACGGGGCAGGACCTTGCTATCGTCTCGGATTCTCCCGGAACTACGACCGACCCGGTCTATAAAGCGATGGAGATACATGATGTCGGGCCGGTTGTAATAATAGATACAGGCGGCATTGATGATTTCGGCAAGATAGGTGAGATGCGGGTAAAGAAGGCATACAAAATTCTTAATAAGACGGATGTTGCCCTTCTGGTTGTGGAACGGTCCCAGAAGCTGGGCGAATATGAACGCGGGTTCATTAAAACAGTCAAGGCCAAGGGCATACCTGTACTGGCGGTGGTCAACAAGAGCGATGAGGGTCCGGTTGAAAATATGCTTTTGGAAGAATTGGCATCCCTGAAACTGGAATACCTTTGCGTGAGCGCGCTCAACCGCGACGGCATAGACGCTCTGCGAAGCAAGATTGCGGCGCTCGCCCCTGAAGATTATGAAAGAAAGACAATACTCCGGGACATGATTTTTCCCGGGGACCTTGTTTTCATAGTGGCTCCCATGGATATGGAAGCGCCAAAGGGACGCCTTATACTGCCCCAGGTTCAGACTATCAGGGATATACTTGACAGCGATTGTTCCGTTCTGACGGCAAAGGAATCCGAAATGGAGCAGGCGCTGGGTTTTTTGAAGTCTCCGCCGCGGCTTATAGTTACAGACTCGCGGGTATTGAAAGGCGTTGCTGAAAAGGTGCCGGCAGATATTCCACTTACCACGTTTTCAATTCTTTATGCAAGGTACAAAGGAGACCTTGGTGTTCTTGCGGCTGGAATCGGCCATATGGACAAACTGAAGCCGAACGATAAGGTTCTCATCGCCGAAGCTTGTACGCATCATCCTATAGGCGATGATATCGGCAGAGTTATAATACCTGGATGGTTGAAAACATTATACCCCGGTATTATCGTGGAATATGCCGCAGGTTATGATTTCCCTTCCGATGTGAGCGGCTATTCGCTTGTGATTCACTGCGGCGGCTGTATGTTGAACCGGAGAGCGATGATGAATCGTCTCGGTACGGCGGCGAAAGAGAATGTTCCTATAACCAACTATGGAATGGTTCTTGCCCGCATGTACGGATTATTGGACCGTGTTATGAATCCGTTTGAACAAAAGGGCGAAATGGGATATACGTGCGGCCGCTGAACAAAAAACAAGATGGATGGCATTAATCAGGCTTTTTTATATTGAAGCGGCGGTGAGCGAGAGCCCTCTGAAAATAATCGTCAAGCAGTCTGTTTCCCCGTGCCCTGCAATAATCATTTCTTGTGTCGCTTTCCATGTCTCAGGCAGGACAATAAGGTTAGATTTGTCAGGAAGTACTGTCTCTATCTTGCCATGGATTTTTACGGCAGGGTCAGTTTCTGCCCGGGGTGTATAACATCATCCTTGAGTTTATTGGCTTTTTTCAATGCGTCTACCGTTGTGTTGAATTTTTCTGCCAGCGACCCCAGCGAGTCGCCGCTTTTTACGACGTAGCTTTTTACGGCAGACGTTTGGGGCTCGGTTATATTTTTGAGGTAAAATATCTCGCTTTCCTGTCTTGTGAGCTCATCAAGGAAGACCTGCATGTTGGCGTTTATCTTCTGCTCGGTCGCCGCTATGCGCTCTTCTGTCTTTATCATGTCGGCGGAGAGCCTGTTCAGAGTTTCGGCAATTGCAACCTGCGCCCTGTTCACGCTTAACAGGTCATTCTGCATGGCAGTCAGGTTGGTGTTAAGGGAGGATATTGACGTTATAATGTCGGTATAGGTTTTTTTCAGGCCGTCTATATCGCGCCGTATCTCAAAATCCGTTTTCTGATTTATGTCCCTCTCCGTTTTCATCTGTTCGGACAGTTTATATCCCGATTCGTCTATTTTCCCGGAGAGTTTTCTTATCTCGCTGTTTACCGAAGATATATCTTCCGCAAGCGATGCCCTTTCTTTTGCAATCTCGTCAAGTTTTGCATAAACTTCTGCAAGCTTGCGGTTTGTTTCTTCATCGCTCTTTTTGAACCTGTCGGCAATCGCTTCCGATGCGGCATAAAGGTCGTCTTCAACATAGGTTACTTTCTTTTCAACTATCTCCACGTCGGATTGCGTGGCTACACAGCCGGCAAGCAATACAAGACATAAACAGATGACCGAAAACCCGTAGTTTCTCCGCATTTTTTTATTTATTCGGCGAGCTTAAATTCAGCCCGTCTGTTTTTCGCCCACGCCTCTTCATTGCTCGCAGTATCAACCGGCTTGTCTTTACCGTAGCTTGCCGTGTGAAGGCGTGCTGAAGAAACGCCCAGGCTTACGAGGTATCTTCTCACGCTTAACGCGCGCTGTTCTCCAAGGACCATGTTGTATTCCCGTGTGCCTCTTTCGTCGCAATGGCCTTCTGTAAGTACCTGCATTTTGGGATTTGCCAGAAGATATTTACTTATTCCGTTGAGCGTTTCCCTTGCGTCGGCGCGTATTTCATAACTGTCAAAATCAAAATGAACGGTCTGGAATATTCTTGCCGCTTCCGCGCTTATGAGGGAAGGTTCTTTGAAATCTTTTGCGGGTATTTTCTTTACTGGAAGGTCTTCGCCCTTTATCGCTCTCGCTATTTCGGAGGATGTCGCTCTTCCTTCCTGCGAGGTGACTTCCGATTTTGCATCGCCTGATTTAATGATGGACGATGCGGGTGTTCTTCCGGAATCTTCAGTTATTTCTCTTTTTCCGCGACAGCCCGACAAGAGAGCCGCGATTACCAGCATGCTTACTATTCCTGCATATCTTGCTTTCGCCATACATTCCCCCTTCTTACCGTATAGAATAACGGTCAAGTTTACAATATTATACTGTATAAAACACTTTTGTCAATAAAGACTCCAGTTCGGGCTGAACGAATTTGCGCGGTCTATGGAAAGTTTTCTCCTTTCGCCGGTAATAATATCTATTATCATAATTGAGGAGGGTTTTGATTTAATGTCGGAATAAACGATATGCCTGCTGTCCGGCGCCCACGATATGTCTTCGCTCCCGAGGCCGGCATTTACAATTTTTGTCTCCTCCGACTCCGGTTCATACAGGGCAAGGCCGTAGGACCCGCCGCTCATGAAGACGTAGGCTATATAATTGCCGTCGGGCGACCATGCCGGCGACGTCGCATAACCTGATAGGAAACTGATTCTTTCTATTCTTGTCCCTTCGTTTGTCATGGTATATATCTGTGGAGAGCCATGGCGGTCGGAAACGAATGCGAGCATATCTCCCGAAGGGGAGAAAGACGGTGATGCGTTGGTTGCTTTGCTGAACGTCAGCTGTCTTAAAATGCGCCCTTCAAAATTGGCGATGTACACTTCCGGGCGTCCCGTTCTGCTCAACACTACCGCCATTTCTCCGGTTTTGGGATTGGGCGATGCGCATGCGTTAAGTCCGGGTTCGGCGATAAGAGTTCTTGCGGAGCCGGTTTTCAGATTCATCTTTACCAGTTTCGGCCAGCCGCCCTCGTAGGATACATATACTATCTCCCTGCCGGGTACCAGCCATTTCGGATAGTGGACGAGATGTCCGGCTTTTGTCAGCTGGGTTTTGTTTTCCCCGTCGTAATCCACCGAGTATAACTGGTATTTGCCCGTATCGTCCGAAACAAAGAGTATTTTGCTAAGCGCTATGCCCGGCCTGCCGGTTAGAGAAAAAACAACGTCATCGTTTATCCTGTGGGCAAGATACGAAGGGCTTTCTTCCGCCGGGTAAGTTTTTTCAAAAAGCGTTTTTTCGTCAAGCGGGTCCTCAACCCGTATTTTTACGCCGTCCTTTGTTTTACTGCCGGACAGGATAAACTCAATCGGATACTTTTTCTTCATTTCTTCAATATTGCCGGTGAAAACGGATTCATTGACTTTGAAATACCCCGAATATCCGAGGTCCTTGTCCAATGTCGTCAGAAACCTGTTCCAGTAAACGTCCCTGGGCATTTCCATGAGAAGGACTATCTCGGCTTTTTCCTGCAGGTTTTTAGTTATCTGAAGGAAAATCGTGGAGCCGTAAACTGCCGATGACAAGACTGCAAGAAAAACAAAAAACGCCGACGTTTTTTTCATTTATCAACCCTCTGTTTTAAAATCAATAATTATATCAAGATACGTGCCGGGTATTTCGTCCGGGAAATACGGCATTTGCCCCGCGGTTTTAACCGCGTCCACGGCCGACCTGTCAAAATTTACGCTTCCCGAGCTTTTTTCAAGGTTTACGTTTTCAATCAGACCGTTTCTGTTAAGCCTGAAGGATACTATGCTTGTTCTCGCCCCGAGCATGGTATTAATTCTCCAGTTTGCCTTTATCCTGCTGCGCACCATGGAAAGGTACCACTGCGGCACCGTCAGGTTCGCCGCGGACGCCGTTGCTATTTCTATTGCGGAGCTTTCAAGCTTTTCTATCTTTACCGGCAGATTTGAGGCAGTTCTTTTTTCAGGCTCGGGTTTGCCCGTGTTTTCGGTTTTTGTAATGAGTGTTTCCCTGAATTTCTCGGCAGAGAAAACGGGTATTTCCCTGGGCGGAGGCGTCTCTTTTTTTACGGCGGGCTCCTTTTTTACCGGGATATTTGCCTTATGAGCAGGTTGCACCGGCGCTGTTTTTTTTTCGGCGGGAATTTCAGGCTTTGGAATAGCAATGTTAGGAATGTCTACAATCTGTACGGTAAAAATATCCTTTGTATTGGCCGCCGGTTTTTTCCATGGGGATGCGACCAGAAGAAATATTCCTGCAGAGTGTATCAAAAATGATATCCCAAAACTTTTCCGCCCTATTCTGCTTGCACCCGTGTTGCCAGTCCGATAGTTTCTATTTTGCATTTTTTTGATATATCCAGCACCCTGACGATATTTCTGTAAGAGACCGTTTCGTCTCCTTTTACTATGAGCGAAAGGTTCTCTTGAGCGCTTTTCCGTTCTCTCAATATATTGTACAATTCCCGCAGGGTTACCTTCTTATCGTCTATGTAATAAACGTCGTCCGGCGCCACGGTTATTACGGCGCTTTTTTCCGCCTGAATTTTACCGGGAGAGGAGGCAGGGAGTTTGACCTCTATTCCCTGTTCAATAAAAGGGGCTATGATCAGCAGGACTACAACCAGCGTCAAAGCCACATCCACAAGATTTGTGATATTGATGCTGGAAAATGCGGGGTTGCCGTCATTTCTTCTTAACGTCTTCATTTTAATCAATTAAAATTCAACTGTTATCTCTGTCTGAAAAAGACCTCAAATAATGCAAAATGTAGGGGAAGAAAAACTCCATTCTGTCAAGGATGCCTGACACTTTCCCCCTGCAATAATTATGGCCTATTGACGCAGGGATGGCTACAATCAGCCCTATGATAGTTGTTATTAATGCGATAGCAACGCCTTGAGCTACGATTTTTACGGAAGAGGAACCGCTGGCGACTATATTCTGAAAGGAAATAAAAAGCCCCCATACGGTGCCCAGTAATCCGAGAAACGGAGAGACTATGGTGATTGTACCCAAAACCTGTATCTTTTTTTCAAGTTTGCCCTGCTCCATTATGAATGCTTTTTCAAGATGCGTATCCATGGATTTGTCATGCGCCGTATCCCGCAGTTCTATCCCGTAGTTCAGAATGGAGTTAAGCGGACAGTCAAGAAGAGCTGTTTTCTTCCCTTTCCGTATAAGACTTTCAACCACCCTGTTTCTTTTTTCAACTTCTCTGAAATAAAAGAATTTTTCAAGGATAATATACCAGGAATAAAAAGAGAGGAAAGCAAGCACGGCCAGTATAAGCTTACCCGCCATGTCGCACTGCTGCCACCCGGAAATCCATACATTGTTCATAGTATTATTTTAACGTTTTCTGGCCGTTAATACAACCTGTCAATTTAATCAAACCTTATTGTTTTACGCCGCCTGGCGTTGGTTCCATCATGTTTTTCATAGCCTCTGTCATATCCATCACTTTGGCGTCGGCAGGTATGTTTATATTGAAAACGGAATTGTCTACAGCGCCGGTTTTAATCTCAAGAAAGTCAATCCACATTCCGGGTGTGCTTCCCTCCCCGTAAAATTCCATCTTTTCGGGAAGAAGGGTGCTTTGGTTCAGCCAGAGCAGGCTTTTTTTGAAGAACTGCTGTGCGTTCTGCCCTCCGTACATGGATGCAAAATTTCCCATCTTGTCCATGTCTCTCACGGTAATGAGGTAGAAGTTTTTCCCGTCCCTTATTTTCTCCTCCACCTCCAGCTGGTCCACAATCTGCCGGAAATTGTTTATGGTGTTTGCGTCCAGCATGAAAAATGACTGCTGCTGGCTCATTTTGTTTTTTATTTCATAAGGCATTTTGCTCATGTCTATCCTGGTAACTGTGTTGAAGGTTTTTTGGTATTGAATCACCTTATCGCTGTCAATCAGAATAACGGATTCCATGGGCTGGGGCATAGCAGGATTGGATATTTCCATGTCCATTCTCATCTTGTCGTATTTTTTCCAGAACCTGACCGGGATTTTCATCGTTGTTCCCATCATAAGCATGTTTATCTCGTACTTTCCGCTGACTTCCTGCTGTCCCGTGTACTGATTGGCTATACGCATGAACAGCTCTTCTCTGTTGACTTCCGCACCGGCAAAAACCGACGTCGTCAAAACAGCCAAAACCAGTAATATCTTTTTCATCCTCATCCTCCGTTATTTTATTTTTAAAGGATACCTTATTTCCCGCATAAACGCAACAGCAATTGACTTTAAAAGGGATTGTATATATAATACAAAATATGGAACTTTATACAGGAATTCTGATATTTATTCTCGGTCTTGTTTTCGGCAGTTTCGCCAATGTCGTGATATACCGCCTGCCAAAGGGGAAATCCATAGTAAGCCCGGGCTCTCAATGTCCTGCCTGCGGGAAAAACATCTTATGGCATGATAATATCCCTCTTTTGAGTTTTCTTCTTTTGCGGGGAAAATGCAGGTTTTGCGGGAAAAAGATATCATCCAGGTATTTTCTTGTTGAACTCATCTCCGGGTTGCTTTTCCTTTTTATTTACCTGAAGTTCGGATTAACCGTTAATTTCTTCATCTATACACTTTTTGCATTCTGTATGCTGCTTACCGGGTTTATAGATATAGACACGTATCTTATATCCGACGTTATCGTCCTGCCTGGGATTGTTCTCGGCCTGGTATTTTCTTCAGTCTTTCCGCAGATGCATTACGGTATGGCAAGGGCGGGAAGCATCTTATATTCGCTTACCGGCATAATTCTTGGAGGCGGACTGCTGTTGTTCCTCGGCATGGTCGGGAAGCTTCTGTTTAAGAAAGAAGCGATGGGCGGCGGGGACGTGAAACTGCTTGCAATGGTAGGCGCCTTTCTCGGGTGGAAATGCGTCTTTATAACTATTTTTTTCGCTTCCCTTCTTGGCACGGTAATAAGTCTCACGCTCATAGCCATGAAGAAAAAAACGATGGAGGACTACGTGCCTTTCGGCCCCTATCTCGGGCTGGGAGCGGTAATCTCCCTGTTCTATAAGCACATACTTTTCCTCGGCTTCTTGATAAACTGAAAATAATAAACCCCTCACTTAAAAAGAGCGGGGTTCGGGACTCGGGACCCGGGGCTCGGGAAAGAACAAAATGAAAAAGAAAATATTTCACGAATCCCGAAACCCGGACCACGAATCCCTGCATTTGAAGGAGGCTCGGGATAAATGAGCCAGGCAAGCGTTGAAATCGTCAGGGAATTTTTCATAATAAACAATTTCTTCGTTTTGAAAAAGGAAGACCTCCTTTTTGTCAAAAACACCATTGTTCCTCCGGCGGAGAGCGGGGGAAAATTCATTCTTCCCGGAAAGGAAATAAGCAATAATATCGGCAACGCCGTCGTAAAGCCGATTTCATGGCATACGATGAAATTTACCCCCGGAGTGCTCTCCAAGTTTCCCGAGATATTTGAGTTCCTGAAAAAGCCGTGTGCCGAAGAGTGCAGGAAATTTTTCAAGGGCGATGATTTTCAAAAAATTCTCGTTATCCCTTCTCTCCCTGCTTCAGAAACTCTCAAGGGAGAGAGCATAAGGATAATGAAGGAGCGCGGCATAGACCGCCTTATAACCTTTTCCTCCGTCATCTCCGGCCTGATTGAGAAGATTGAATCAAGGCACGTTTATCTCTCTTCGGTAAATGAGGTTTTAAGGGTGCTGAAGTTCTACGGGTTTTTCACGGAAGAGGAGCAGAACCTGCCGTTTTGACAAATGAAAATAACGCTTAATACCCCGCTTTCAGAAATCCCTTCGGTCGGAGATAAGCGCATTAAATCCCTTGCAAAGCTGGAGCTTAACAGCGTTTCCGACCTTCTTTTCTCTTATCCCCGCAGGTATCTTGATCTGCGGAACTTTAAAAAAATATCAATGCTTTTTCCTGGCGAAACGGCGTCAGTCAGAGGGAAGGTTGCCGCCAGGGAGGGTAAATCTCTCCGCGGGAGAACGTCATACCTTAACGTCGCCCTGTCAGACGGCACAGGCGTGCTTTTCATCGTCTTTTTCAACCAGCCTTACCTGAAGGATACCTTTGCCTTAGACAGGGAGTTTTTTATCAGCGGCAGGGTGGACGAATACAAAGGAAGAATCCAGATGGTGAATCCGCTATACGAGGAGTACAGTGAGGGAAAAAGAGACTGGCTTCTGCCCGTGTATCCTCTTTCCGAAGGGCTCACCCATAAGTACATAAGAAGGCTGATAAAACTGGTTATGGATAAGCTTGAGGAGTATCCCGAGGAGATTCTGCCTCTGAAAAACCGGATGGACCTGAAACTTCCCAACGTGAAATTTGCACTACGGAACATTCATTTCCCCCTGTCCGACATGAATCTTGAAAAAGCGAGAAATTACCTGATTTTCAGGGAATTTTTCATACTTCAGCTGGGGCTTCTGCTCCGGAAAGAGAAAGAACAGAAAAAATCAGAGGTTTGCGATACGGGGATAAACGAAGGGCTTATTGAGGTGTTTGAAGGCCTCCTGCCGTTCAAGCTCACCAAACATCAGAAAAAAGTCATGACGGAGATTGTTGAAGATATAAAAAAAGGCATGGTCGTCAGCCGGATGATACACGGAGAGGTCGGTTCCGGCAAGACTGTTGTGGCTGTTTTTGCTCTATGGCTTTTTTCCCGCATGGGCGTTCAGACAGCGCTTCTTGCGCCGACGGAAATACTTGCCGAACAACACTACCTCAACTGGCAGGAATTTTTCCTTAAGCAGGAGATACCGGTTTCACTTCTGCTCGGGCAGTTTCCCGAGAATGAAAAGAGCAGGACAAGGGAAGGGATGAAAAAAGGGGATATAAAAGTGCTGATAGGCACGCATGCTCTCCTTACGGAAAATCTTCAATTCAAAAATCTCGGATTGGCCGTTGTTGACGAACAGCATAAGTTCGGCGTAAAGCAAAGGGATCTGCTCAAGGAGAAGGGAAAAGACGTGCATTACATAGCCATGAGCGCCACCCCCATACCGAGAAGCGTCGCCTTGACTTTTTACGGGGCACTGGATATTTCTACCATAGGAGAGCTCCCTAAGGGCGAGCGCAGAGTGATAACGTATATTTTCCAGAGCGAGGAGAAAGAGAAGATATACCGTTTCCTTGAGTATCAAAATTCGCAGGGCAGGCAGGGGTATGTCGTCACCCCGGCGATAGAGGGTAATGAAAACATTAAGTCTGCGGTTGACGAATATGATAAAATTAAGCGTGAACTTCCCTGTGTCAACTGCGGTCTGATTCACGGACGCCTGCCTCACAAGGAAAAAGAAGAGGTTATGAGGAAGTTCAGGGAAAAGGAAACAGGCATTCTCGTGGCAACGTCAGTGATAGAATCCGGCATAGACGTTCCGGATGCCTCTTACATTGTTATTGAACAGGCCGAGCGTTTCGGGCTGGCCCAGCTTCACCAGCTTCGGGGAAGGGTCGGCAGGTCGGGGGATGCAGGATACTGCATACTCGTTCCCGAGTCCTATGACGACGGCGATATCATGAACAGGCTGGAGAGTTTTGTTTCCGCGGAAAGCGGTTTTGAGATAGCGGAGATTGACCTTGAGATAAGAGGGCAGGGCGACCTTCTGGGCGTAAGACAGCACGGCATACCCCCGCTGAAAATAGGAAACATCGTAAGGGATATGGAACTGCTGACTATCGCGAGGAACGAGGCGCAGAAGGTTGTTAAAAAATTTCCTCCGGAAGAGATAGAGAAGAAATTTCTGAAAGGGGCGTTCACTAATGATTAAGGACATAGCGATTTTAATTCCGGCGCACAATGAGGAGAAAGCCATCGGAGCGCTGGCGGCGAAACTGAAAGAAAAATATGAAACGGTTATTGTCGTGAACGACGGCTCTTCGGATAGAACTGCATCATGCGCGGGAGAAAGCGGGGCCGTTGTCTTGACCCATCCTGTATGCAAAGGCAAGGGGGCGGCGCTGAAAACAGGTTTTGAATATGTTGTAAAACAGGGTATTGACGCGGTCATCACAATGGACGGCGACGGACAGCATACCGTAGAGGACGTATCTGAATTTGAGAAAGCGTACCGCAGAAACAAAAATGTCGCCATGTGGGTTGGAAAAAGGAAGATAAAAGGAACGGAGATGCCTGCCATAAGGCGGCTTACCAATATAAGCATGTCTCTCGCAATCTCACTGCTTTCGGGGCAGTGGATACCAGATACGCAGAACGGATTCCGCCTGATAAAAAGGGAAGTTATTGAAAAAATCCGTCTTTGCACTTCGCACTTTGAGACGGAATCGGAACTGCTGATAAAATGCGGATGGCGCGGGTATCGTATATCTTCCGTGAAAATTTCAACGGTGTATGCGAGCGAGAAGAGCAAGATTAATCCGAATGCGGATACTGTAAGGTTTTTCAAGATGCTTTTGATAATCATTTTTCCGCCTCTTGCGAGGATAACTGAATGCAGGAAAGAATGAATTTTGAAGAGATGCGGCAAAGGATGGTTGATACGCAGATTATAAGGCGGGGCATAAGCGATAAAAAAGTGGTTGACGCATTCTTGAAGGTGCCGAGGGAAATGTTTGTACCGGAAAAACTGAAGCCCTTTGCTTATGAGGACGGCCCTCTTTCAATAGGAGAAGGGCAGACCGTAAGCCAGCCGTATATGGTTGCGCTCATGACCGAGGCGCTGAATCCTTCGGAGGGCATAAAAATCCTTGAGATAGGCACGGGCAGCGGGTACCAGTCTGCCATACTTGCGGAGATTGGAGCGAAAGTATATTCCGTAGAAAGAAAGTCCGCTCTCGCGGAAAAGGCGGATAAGATTCTTAAAGAACTCGGTTACAACGTCAGAATGAAGATCGGAGACGGTACGCTCGGATGGGCGGAGTTTGCCCCGTTTAACAGGATTATTGTAACCGCCGGCGGTCCCGAGATTCCCGCCACCCTTTTTTCACAGCTCGCGGAAGGCGGGATTATGGTAATGCCTGTCGGCGATATGTTTTCCCAGGACCTTATGCTTGTTAAAAAATCCGGCGGGAAAATGTTTAAAGAAAATCTCGGCGGCTGTCAGTTTGTAAAGTTGCTGGGCGCCGAAGGCTGGAAAGCGTAACGCCTAACCCATTACCGTTTGTCATTGCGAGCCGCATTTTGGCGTGGCAATCTCAATGACAGAAAACGTTGGTTGCAAATAAAGGAGACCAATTGCTTGAACACATAATTTCATCGCTCGGCTCAATACCGAAGGAAGCCGTTACTCTCATACTTGCAATGCTTCCGATTTCCGAACTGCGGGGCGCCATGCCGTACGGCGTGCACAGCGGAATGCCTTTTTTAAAAGTGCTTCTGATATCCGTCATCGGCAACCTTCTTCCCGTAATTCCCCTTTATTTCTTGCTGAATAAAATACTCGTTTTTTTAAACAGATTCCGCCTCGGCAGAAAATTCTCCGACTGGCTTGTTGCCCATACTCTGAAAAAATCAAAGGTTATAGAAACGTATGAAATGATAGGGCTCATTATTTTTATAGGTATCCCACTGCCCATGACCGGCGCATGGACAGGAACAATGGCTTCAGTCCTGCTTAAACTTAAATTCCGGTACTATCTCATCGGGGTTATCTGCGGTGTGCTGCTCGCCGCCGCCATCGTATCCGTCCTGATTTTCCTCTTCCGCTCCTCCTTTACCCTGAACTCTTCCTGTGTTTCTTACATCGTGAGGGGTTTTTGATTTATCTCTTCAGGGGTTATGTTTTACATCTTTTGATTACCTCCTTTTAAAAATATTTTTACATATACAGTTTTTTAAATATAATATAAAAGATGAAACAGAAAACCTGCCGTCAATACTATGCACACAGTTTAAAAGACAATCCGCCTGAAGAATGGCAAAAACTTGATGACCATCTCAAAAATGTTGCCTCCCTTGCCAAAAAATTTGCCGACTCATTCGGAGCTGGAGATTGGGCTTATACAGTAGGCCTATGGCATGATTTGGGAAAATATTCAAAAGAATTTCAGGAGATGTTGATTGAAACATCTGATAACAATATCAATGCAGAAAAAGCTACTACTATTGACCATTCAAGTGCGGGTGCACAATTAGCTGATAGATTGCTGTCAAATGGTTATGGTAGATTATTAGCTTATTCTATATCAGGACATCATTCCGGTATTCTGAACGGAAAATCAAATGAAGCATGTCTTGAAAGCAGATTGAAGAAGAAAATTCCCAATTATTTTAATTGTCCAAAAGAAATCCTTGATATTCCGCCAAAGCTAAAATCCTTGCCCGTTACTCTTGCAAAAGGAAATCATAAACGTGTCGCATTTCAATTGCAGTTTTTTATTAGAATGCTTTTTTCTTGTCTTGTAGATGCAGATTTCTTAGATACCGAGGCATTTTTGAACAGGAAAAATGCTTCAATAAGAAATAATTATTTAAAACTTCAAGAGATGGAAGCAATGTTGATGTGCGCACTTGAGAGAATTTCAAATGGAGTGCCTGATACTTTTGTGAATAAGTGCAGGAAAGAAGTGTTACAGCAGTGTATTTCTTCTTCGCAAAAACCTCAGGGAATGTTTTCTTTAACAGTACCTACGGGAGGAGGGAAAACCTTATCTTCTCTTGCTTTTGCCATGAAGCACGCTATCAAATACGATATGGACAGAATCATCTATGTAATTCCTTATACAAGCATAATTGAACAAACTGCTGATGTTTTTAGAGGAATTTTCGGTGACAATGCAGTCGTTGAACACCATAGCAATATAGAAATTAACGAGGACGATTATATGACTCAACTTGCTATGGAAAACTGGGATGCTCCTTTAATTGTTACGACAAACGTCCAGTTTTTTGAATCGCTTTTTCACAATAGGAATTCCAAATGCCGAAAAATACATAATATAGCCAATAGTGTTGTTATTTTAGATGAAGCACAGATGCTGCCTGTAACATTACTAAAACCCTGCATGGAAATTATGAGAGAATTAGTAAATTCCTATAAAACTACCATGGTTTTGTGCACTGCTACACAGCCCGCTTTATCGAAAACGGATGAATTTAAAAATGGTCTTGAAAATGTTCAGGAGATTATAGTTGATCCTATGGAACTATATAATAAACTTAAACGGGTAGAAGTAAAGCGTTTATCGAAAAAGGAGCAAAGGACTACAGATGCAGAGCTTTCAAGAATTATTTTAGACCATAAACAGGTTCTGGTAGTTGTGAATACGCGTCAACATGCGAGAGACCTCTACAATTTAATAGAAGAGAAAAAGGGACTATATCATCTAAGTGCGCTTATGTGTCCCGTCCATCGTTCTCAAGTAATTCGGGGGATAAAAATTGCCCTCACTAATAATGAACCATGCAGGGTTATAAGTACGCAGTTGATAGAAGCCGGTGTGGATATTGATTTTCCTGTAGTCTTTCGTTCACTGGCAGGGGTTGATTCTATAGCGCAGGCAGCGGGAAGATGTAACAGAGAAGGAAAACATGGAGTTGGAAACGCATACGTCTTTATCCCCGAAAAAAACATTCCTGTTGGATATTTACGTCAGGGAGCGGAAGTGACCAATGCAGTAATGAGAAAATATGATGATTTAATATCTATAGAAGCAGTGGATGATTATTTTCGTAATCTTTATTGGAGAAATCAGGATTCTTTGGATAAAAAGGATATTTTGGGCAGATTGGCAGAAGAGTTAGGAGTTTTGAATTTTCCATTCAAAGAAATTGCTGGCGAATTTAGCATGATAGATAACATTATGGAATCTATAATAATTCCTTATAATGACGAAGCAAAAAAGTTGATAAAGCAATTGCGATATGCTGAATTTACCAAGAGCATCGTGCGCAAATTACAGCGATTCTGTGTACAGATTTATCCGCAAATCTTGAAAAAACTGGAAGGGCTATCTGCTGAACGAATCAAAGATGATTATTTGGTTTTAACAAACCCAGATTTATACAAAGAGGATATAGGTTTGACTTATGATAACCCGATATACAGAAAGACAGAAAATAACATTTTTTAGGGAGGTTAGACATGTATGGAATTAAATTGAAGGTTTGGGGTGATTATGCATGTTTTACAAGACCTGAGATGAAAGCGGAGCGTGTTAGTTATGATGTAATGACACCTTCAGCGGCACGAGGTATTTTGGAGGCGATTTACTGGAAACCTTCTATTATGTGGGTTATTGATAAAATTCATGTATTAAATCCAATATGGTTCGTTAATATAAGGCGTAATGAACTCGGTGGAAAAATTTCTCTGAAGAACATTAAAACCGCAATGAATAATGGAAAAGAGCCTGTTGAAACATTTGTAGAAGATGACCGCCAACAGCGTGCGGCGTTGATTTTAAAAAGCGTCCGTTACATTATTGAAGCGCATTTTGGAGTCAAAGGTGATGAAGATACCAATTCGGCGAAACATAAAGAGATGTTTGAGCGCAGAGCGAGAAAAGGACAATGTGTGCATAGGCCATATTTTGGATGCAGGGAATTTCCAGTTGATTTTGAATTGGTTGAAGGGGATATCCCTGAATCCAAAATCAAAGGCAGTATTGATTTGGGTTGGATGTTGCATGATATTGATTTCAAAAACAATATGGAAGCGCACTTTTTCAGGGCAAGAATGACTGATGGTGTTATAGATGTCCCTTCATTTATGGGAATAGAAGGTGCAAGATGATTATTCAAGCGTTGAATGAATATTATGAAAGATTAAAACAGAATCCTGATATTAATATTCCCCTTTTTGGTTTTTCAAGAGAGAAAATTCATTTCGCTTTGGTTATAGATAAATCAGGAAAACTTATTGATGAAGATACATTGTTTTTAAAGCAAAATAAAAAGAATATTGCAAAACCGCTGATAGTTCCTGCCAGCAGTAAGAAATCGTCAGGAATTAATTCGAATTTCATGTGGGGAAATACGGGATATGTTTTAGGTGTTGATAATAAAACATATAAAGATAAAAACAGACATCAAAAAATGTTTAACGCATTTAAAAAGTTTCAGCACTTATTAGGCGATAGTATTGACGATGCGGGAATGAAGGCAGTTATTAATTTTCTTGACTCATGGAATCCAGAAAATGCAGAAAGATTATTAAAATATTGGAAGGAAATGGCTGGGACGAATGTAGTTTTCAGATTGGATGGTGAGCACGAATTTATTCATGAACATACGGCTATTCAAAAAAAATGGATGGAGTATTTTGCGAAGAATCAATCTGATTATAGGACTTTTTGTCTCGTGAGTGGGGCTATAGCAGTTATTGCAAAACTTCATCCGAGCATAAAAGGGATTCCGCCACCTGCTCAGCCATCAGGTACGTCGATTGTATCTTTCAATCAGGAATCCTTCTGTTCGTATGAAAGAAAGCAGAGTTTTAATGCTCCTATTAGTGAAGAAATTGCTTTTAATTATGTAACCGCTCTTAATTATCTATTGCGATTTGATAGCAGGCAGAAAATTCAAATAGGGGACGCGACTACTGTATTTTGGACCGAAGGTGAAAATCCGATAGAAGGATTCCTCAAAGATGTTTTGGATCCACGACAGGAGAGCCAATCCAATTATGCTGATTTGCGTAGATTTTTGGAGGCAGTTCGCGATGGGAAAATGCCGGAAGAGATAGAGAATGCTAAAAATATGAAATTTTATATTTTGGGATTATCTCCCAATGCTTCACGTCTGTCAGTACGTTTTTGGTATGTAAACACTGTTGAAGATATCAGCCGAAGGATAGGTCAGCATTTTACAGATTTAAGAATAATTAAAAATTATGAAAAAGACCCTGAATACCCTGGGATTTGGCATTTACTACACGAAACCGCAGTGCAAGGCAAAACGGACAACATTTCTCCTCTCCTTGCAGGAGAATTGATGCGTTCAATTATTACTGGAGGTAACTATCCGCTGGGAATTTTAACCGCAGTTATCGGACGTGTAAGAGCTGACAGGAAAATAAATTATCTGCGCGCATCCATTATTAAAGCATATTTGAACAGATACAATAGAATCAAGAGGCATCAAGAAAAGGAGGTGGCAAAAATGGCATTGGACAAAGATGAGAAAGATATTGGTTATCTCTTGGGACGTTTATTTGCGGTGTGCGAAAAAGTGCAGCAGGATGCTCTTGGCAGAGGTATCAATGCTACTATCAAAGA
>CAZAMK010000004.1:17061-18083 GCA_964486345.1 uncultured bacterium | reverse complement strand
TTCTGGGCAGGGCAACCGGACACATAGTTTTTGACTCCATTCTTTTTAACGAAGACATGGCTTACAAGGAAAAGAGCATGATTTCGCCCGCGATGGTTAAAAAATTTCTAATGCCCGTATGGAGCGTATGGGCCGAAAAGATAAAGGAAAGCGGATGCAAGGTCGTTATGATTGATTCCGACGGATATATAGGCGAACTGATACCCTTATGGATAGAGTCCGGAGCTAATGCCTGCTGGCCGATAGAGGTTGCCGGCGGTGGCGATATAGTAAAATACAGAAAGCTCTACGGGAAGAAAATGGCTTACGGCGGGAGAATAGCCAAGCGCGCTATGGCAAAAGGCGGGAAAGTAATGGAGCAGGAAGTTTACCGCGTCGTGCCCCCTCTTCTGAAAGACGGCGGGTATCTGCCGGGATGCGACCATGGAGTTCCGCCGGATATTTCATGGCAGGATTTTGTGGAGTATTCAAGACTGCTTGCCAAGTTGCAAGGCTGGCTGTAACCGGATTAACTTCATCAACTGTGATGATAACAGTTTCAATTCATGCATAGAGTGAGACAACAAGTCCCGACTGACAAAGGCAGACGGCCTTTGTCGGGATGATTCTCATTCATCTTATTCGGGAGAGGAGGCAACGAAGCGTATGCAAGAAATACGTTGAGGAAGCCGACGACGCAGTTGGTGAAACTATATGCGTGAAGTCAAACTGGTTATCGGGAGACGGTTGTTTCAAAGACACCATCCATAAACAGCTTCAGCTTCTCACTGCGGCAGGAATGCTTGAGTTTCTGGATGGCCTTGGCTTCTATCTGCCGTATCCTTTCCCTCGTCAATTGGAAAGAATTCCCCACCTCTTCAAGCGTTCTCGGGTATCCTTCGCCGTCTAAACCGAACCTTAGGCGGATTATCTTTTCTTCCCGGTCGTCCAGAATCATAAGCGCCTTCTCCAGTTCTTCCCTTAGCAGTGCGTGTTTGGCATGCTTTAAAGGGTCGGGATTATCTATATCCTCTATAAAATCC
>CAZAMK010000004.1:0-17051 GCA_964486345.1 uncultured bacterium | reverse complement strand
ATGGTAGTTCTTTCTTCGTCGCCCACGGGCATATCCAGCGAGACAGGGTCGGGTCTCATGGATTTCTTTATCGTCTTTACCTTGTTCACGGACAGGTGCAGTTTCTTTGCTATGTCTTCATTTGTAGGCTCGTCGTGCTTTGCCTGCGAAAGGTGCGCT
Organism: uncultured bacterium; assembly: GCA_964486345.1. Taxonomy (GTDB): domain Bacteria; phylum Ratteibacteria; class UBA8468; order B48-G9; family JAFGKM01; genus JAFGKM01. Next base: position 16,892 of record CAZAMK010000004.1, on the reverse strand, counting down.
TCAATCTTTTTAACCTTGTTTATCTTTTCAATCATGTGCACCGGTATCCGTATTGTGGATGAATGGTCGGCTATCGCCCTTGTTATTGCCTGGCGTATCCACCATGTTGCGTAGGTGCTGAACTTGAACCCCGTTTTGTACTTAAACTTTTCAACGGCCTTCATCAGCCCTATGTTGCCTTCCTGTATGAGGTCCAGTATTGAAAGTTTCGGATTGCTGTATCTCTTGGCGATATTTATTACGAGCCGCAGGTTGGAGCTTATGAGCCTGGAGCGCAGTTCATAAAGCTCCATCTCGCATTTTTCACAGTATTTTGTGTTGGGCTTTTTTTGCTTGGATAACTGCTGGAGCTTGCCTTTTGAGGTTTCAATGCCCTTGGCTATAAACACCTCTTCGGCGTGCGTCAACAGCGAATAAGTTCCCGCTCCTTTAAGGTAAGATCTCAATGGGTTTCTTGCTTCGTCGGTATCTATTTTTCTCTCTTTTTCTACCGGAAAAGGTTCTTCCTCGTCAATATCTATATCCCACGTTTCCAGTTCGTCAAAAAGTTCTATGATTTCGTCCTGGTTGGTCATTTCCATCGGGAGAATATCGTTGATTTCATCCCATGACAGGTGTTTTTTCTTCTTTCCCAGGGCTATAATCTCCTGGATTTTCTGCCCCTTCTCGTTTTTTGAAAGATTTTCATTTTTCTTCTTCTTGCGACCCATTTTCTTCACTCCTTTTTCAGTTCAAAGAGTAAACCCTGTATTTTTTCAACTTCGTCGTTATAGGAAATACCCGTATCTTTTTTTTCGTTGATTGTCTTCTTTATCTCATCAACCTGCCTGGATATGCAGAACTTGTGGATTTTTTTAAGGCAGTCCTGAAAAATCTGCTGTTTTCTGTCGTCTTTGCCGCCGTTTTCTTTCAGCGACATCCCTGAAATCCATCTGCCCGTCTCTTCATCAACGTTGCTTATCAGGTTTGCCGGCGTAATTTCTATATTGTTCCTTATTAGTTCTTTTGAGGTTTGTGCGACAATTTCCATCCTCCTGCTCAAATATCCGTCCCATTCAAGGAAAGGAGTCCAGTAGTCGCCTCCGGACAGCAGAATCTCCAGCAAAAGGTTTTCCGCGTGAGTGTTCGGAGAAGAAAACTTATTTTCCGCTTTTATCGGAGAACTGTTTTTTTGAACGGTATCCGGAATATAGCTCTCTATGACAGACTCTTTCAGACCGATTTTTTTTGAAAGTATTTTTATATACTCCGTTTTTTCAATCTCATCCGGTATTGCGGAGATAATTCTCATTATCTCTCTGGCTATGGAAGATTTGCCTTTCGGGGTGTTTATGTCATGCCTCTGGGATTCTATGTTCAGAACGAAATCCAGAAAATCTACGGATTTTTCCATCATCTTCCTGAAAGCGTCTATGCCGTATTCATCAATGAAGTTGTCCGGGTCAAATCCGGACGGAAGCATGGAGATTTTCGTTTCAAAACCTTTGCTCACAACGCTTTCAAGGTTTCTTAAGCTTGCTTTAATGCCCGCTTCGTCGGAATCAAAAACAAGCAGGATTTTTTCCGTAAACCGCTTCAAAAACCGCAGGTGCATGTCGGTAAGCGACGTGCCCATGGGCGCGACGCAGTTTTCAATACCGTTGATGTGCATTCTCATCACGTCAAAGTATCCCTCCACTATAAATACAAAATCCTTTTCCTTCACCGCCTGTTTTGCCCAGTTGAGCCCGTAGAGGAGTTTGCCTTTGCTGAACACCGCATTTTCTCCCGTGTTAAGATATTTGGGCATATGTTCGTCATCCAGCGCCCGTCCTCCGAATCCCGTGATTTTGCCGCGGAAATCAAAGATGGGAAACATTATCCTGTTTCTGAAAACATCCGAGGTCCCTTCTCCGTTTATCAGCCCGGCTTTTATGAAAGAATCTTTCTCCATTTTCTTTTCCGATATTTTTTTGAGAAGGTAATCTCTCATGTTGGGCGCAAAGCCGATGCTGAAACGGCTTATTTCTTTTTCTGTGAGATTTCTGCCGGAGAGGTATTCCGCAGCCCTTTTCCCCTGCTGTGAGAAAAGGGCTTCCTGATAACATTGTGCGGCAAACTCGTTGGCTTCTATCAGCTTTTCCTGTTTTTCCTCGTCTGCGGGGCTGTAGCCGGAGATGTCTATGCTTATCCCCGCTTTCTTTGCGGCAAGAGCAGCCGCTTGAGGGAAAGGGATGTTTTCAATAAGCATGAGGAATTTTATTGCGTTGCCGCCTGTACCGCATCCGAAGCAGTGAAATATCTGCTTTTCCGGATTGACGACAAAAGAAGGTGTTTTTTCCTCGTGGAAAGGACAAAGCGCCTTGAAGTTTTTACCCGACTTTTTCAGGGAAACGTATTCTGAAATTATTTCTGCGATGTCAATCTTAGAGGTTATATTGTCTAATTGTGAGGATGAAATAAACCCTTTCGCCATATAATCTTATCCCGCCTTTTACTATAATAGCTTTGATTGAAAGGTTATACCCGCCGCTTGCTGGTGTGTCAAGGGCATTAATGTTGACTTATTTTCTACTCAATATTAGAATAAGTCATATGATTAGACTTATAAGAAACCTGATAATGCTGGGATTCGTATTTCTCGTGGGGTACATTTTCGGGATAAAAGAAGTGCGTTTTTTTGAAATAGCATCTTCTTCAATGACTCCGGCTCTTCAGGCGGGGGACAGGGTGGTTACGGTAAAAAAGAGCCGGCTGAAGAGATATGATATTGTTTTGCTGAATGCTCCCAAAGGCCCCAGGGAAAAACTGACAAAGAGGATAATAGGGCTTCCCGGCGAAACAATCAGTGTCAAGGACGGCAGGGTTCTTATTGACGGGGAACGGCTTAAAGAGGATTATCTGGAAGAACGTCCTCGGTACGAACTTGAAGAAGAAATTCCGGCGGGCAGTTATTTTCTGCTGGGCGACAACAGGAACGAAAGCGAAGACAGCAGTGTGTGGGGTCCCGTTCCGGAGAAATTTATCACGGGCAGGGTTGTATGCAGATACTGGCCGTTCCGCGATTTTAAGATATTTGCAAGATTTTCGCTCACCGTTTCAGAACGGTGACAATGGGCGCATTTCTGCGCCCATTTATCAAAAAACTATTTTGCAAGCTCGGTTTCGCGCGTTTCCCTTATCACCGTCACCTTGACCTGCCCTATGTACTGCATGGACTCTTCAATCTTTTTTGCGATATCCCTTGCAAGGTTTTTTGCGCCGTCGTCGGTTGTTTTTTCCGGCTTCACGATAACCCGTATTTCTCTTCCCGCCGATATGGCGAAGGCGTTGTCAACCCCATCAAATGAAGAAGCGATTTTTTCCAGGTCGTCAATTCTTCTTATGTATTTTTCAAGAGTGTCCCTTCTCGCTCCCGGCCTTGTCGCCGATATGGCGTCGGCAATCTGGGCAAGCAGTGTGTAAGGACTGCTCACGTCTGCATCGTTGTGGTGGTTTGCGGCCGCGGCTATGACAACCTCGGCTTCCCCGTATTTCTTCAGAAGTTCGGCGCCTATCTCCGGATGGGAACCTTCAGTTTCCTGGTCAACGGCCTTTCCTATGTCGTGCAGGAGCGCAACTCTTTTTGCCGTTTTTATGTCAAGCCCTATTTCAGCGGCTATCATGCCCGCAAGGAAAGCGCTTTCCTTTATGTGCTGTAAGGCGTTCTGCCCGTAGCTGGTCCGGTATTTTAGGCGACCGATAAGCTTTATGAGTTCGGGGTGGACGTTTTCAATCCCCACCTCAAAAATCGTGTTCTTGCCTATTTCAATAATGTCTTCCTCAAGTTTTTTCTCCACCTTTTCAACCACTTCTTCAATTCTGCCCGGGTGTATCCTTCCGTCCGCGATGAGCTTTTCCAGGGTTTGGCGGGCGATTTCCCTCCGGTACATATTGAACGAAGAGATGGTTACCGCTTCAGGCGTGTCGTCCACTATCAGGTCAACACCGGTCGCCATTTCAAACGCCCTGATGTTTCTGCCTTCCCTGCCGATAATCCTGCCTTTGATTTCATCGCTGGGCAGGCTTACGACGGAAACGACGCTTTCCGACGCTTCCTCGGGCGCAAGTTTCTGCATGGACGTAAGAAGAATCTCCCTTGATTTTTCCCGTGCGGTTTCCTTCGCTTCCTCCTCAAGTCTTTTAATCAGAATCACGGAGTCTTTGCGGGCGTCTTCCTCCATGACCTTGAGAAGTTGGTTTTTTGCTTCTTCGGGAGATATTCCCGATATCCTCGCAAGGTCTTTTTTCGCCTCTTCCATCAGAGAAAACAATTCAGTCTCCTTGTTTTTTACCCCTGCTTCTTTTTCCCCGATAGATTTTTCCCTGACAGAAATATCCTCTTCCTTCTTGTCCAGGATTTCCAGCTTCCTTTCAAGATTAATCTCTCTTTGCTGTATCCTTTTTTCCTGGAACTGGACTTCTTTCCGTTTGTTTCTCGTCTCTCTTTCAAACTCGCTTTTAAGCCGGTAAATCAGTTCTTTGGATTCAATGTCAACTTCGCGTTTTTTGCTCAAAGCAATGGTTTCGGCGTCCGCGATAATACCTTTCGCCCGTCTTTCGGCGGCATTGACGCTTCTTTCCCCGATATACTTTCTCCACAGATATCCTATAAGAATGGCAAACGCTCCCCATAGAATCAACCATGGAAGAAAAAGTTTGAATGTATTGACTTGCATGTGATAACCACCTCCCTGTTGCGGCGGGCAGAAAAAATGTTTCTGCCGCATTAAAGAGGAATTATCCGGCGTGGCTGTTTGTAAGGTATATTAAAAACTTCAAAAAAATAGGCATTCTATTTTTTATATTGATATATGGTTTCATGTGTTTCACTTTTTTATATCCTTACAAGTTTCACAGAATGTATCGCCGAAAATTCCTCTATCCTTGTTAAAACTTCGTTGTCTATGGACTGGTCGAGGTTCAGCACCGTTATCGCCTGTCCTCCCTTTTTGCTTCTGCCCAGCGTCATAGATGCTATGTTTACGCCTTTTTCTCCTAAAATAGTTCCGATGTGCCCCATTATACCCGGCTTGTCTTCGTTGTAACATACCAGCAGATAGCCTTCGGGGGCCGCTTCCACAGAAAAGCCGTCTATCTTTACAAGCCTTGCCTTCCCTTCCCTTATGATTGTGCCTGCCGCAGATACTTCCCTGCCGTTTTTAACCGAAACCGTGATAATGTTTGTAAATTCCCCGCCGCTTTCATGGCGTTCTTCCTCAATGCCGATGCCTTTTTCTTTCAGTATAAGCGATGCGTTTACAGGATTCACTTTTTCGGAGTCTTTCAGCAGACCGATTATTATGTTCGCGCGAAGGAGAGAAAGGTCGTAGTTTATTATTTCCCCGCTGTAAACGACCTTTATCTGCTTTATATCCCCGCCCGACATCTGCTTCAGAAGAATCCCGAGTTTCTCTCCGAGAGAAAGATACCCCTGCAGTTTCTCCATTGACTTCTTGTCCAGAGACGGCATGTTTACCGCATTCTGAACCTCTTTTTCAGTCAGCGCCGAAACTATCTGCCCGGCTAACTGCTGGGCTACGTTTACCTGCGCTTCCTTTGTTGAGGCGCCCAGGTGCGGCGTGACTATCACCTGCTCCATCTTCAAAAGCGGGTTTTCCGCATCGGGCGGTTCCTTCTCAAAGACGTCAATAGAAGCGCCCTTAACCTTTCCCGAGGACAGGTATTTATAAAGTGCGTCTTCGTCAACAACCCCGCCTCTGGAGCAGTTTATTATACTTACCCCGTCCTTCATGCTTTCAAAAGCGCTTTCTCCGATCATATGGCGGCTTGAATCGCTAAGAGGTATATGAAGCGTTATGAAATCTGACTGCTGAAGGAGTCCGGGAAGGCTTACAACCGTAATTCCCGTGCCGTCCAGGATGTTCTTGTCAAGATACGGGTCGCAGCCGAGCACCTTCATGCCCAAACTGCCTGCCACCGCCGCAACTCTTCTGCCTATCCTGCCAAGACCTATTATGCCGAGGGTTTTGCCGTAAAGCTCGGTCCCCATATATTTCTTCTTTTCCCACTGGCCGTTTTTGAGGGACCTGTCCGCCGCAGAAACGTTTCTCGCCAGTGCCATCAGCATTGCAACGGTATGCTCCGCCACGGAAACGGTATTGCCTTCGGGAGCGTTCATTACAATGATTCCTGCCAGCGTTGCGGCTTCTATGTCTATATTGTCCAGTCCGACGCCTGCCCGCCCTATGATTTTAAGGGTTGTCCCCTTTTTTACCACGTCGCGGGTTATTTTTGTGGCGCTTCTCACTATTACCGCATCGTATCCTTCAATTATCTCGCAGAGTTTGTCGGGCGCAAGCTTCCCCGATTCGGTCACCTCAAACCCGGCGTCCTTCAATATCTGGACCCCTTCTTTTTCAAGCGGGTCGGTTACCAGAATTCTGATAGTTTTCTTCATGACTCCGTCCTTTATCTTCATCCGATGTCTGCTGAAAATATTTTAACGTAATCTTTGTTCCAAGTCAAATGCGACATATTTTACCCTTTGCCGCCAAAAGCTGTATAATATGTGGGAAAATATACTTAAATCCAAAAATGCGCATAAATCAAGAACTACTTGAAAAGCCGTGGACGGCGGGATGGATTGTCCATCCGAAAGGTCCCGCCTGCGATTTTGGCGTATTCCATTTCCGCAAAAAACTTGATTTCAAAAAAGCACCGCAGTCCTTCATCATCCACGTTTCGGCAGATAACCGGTACCGTCTTTTTGTCAACGGGCAGTCTGTATCCAGGGGGCCATGCCGCGGAGATTTGAACAGCTGGTTTTTTGAGACGGTTGATATCGCCGGTTTCCTTCACGCAGGAGAGAACGTTATTGCGGCTGTTGTATGGAATTTCGGCACTTACAGGCCTATCGCCCAGATAACCTTTCAGACGCGTTTTCTCTTGCAGGGCAATTCCGAAAAGGAGCGCATTGCGGATACCCGCCCCGGAAACGGCTGGAAGTCTTTTTACAACAAGGGATACGCTCCTTACATGGAGGGGATGGAAACATCTTTTTTCATTGCCGTAGGTCCGGGCGAAAAGATTGATGGCAATTTATATCCATGGGGATGGGAAAAAGAGGAGTTTGATGATTCCTGCTGGCGGGATGTCAGGGAATCTTTCCCCAGGGCTTTGCCGCGGGAAGACAAGACATGGGGAGGAGTCTCTTATCTTGTTCCCCGCCCCATACCGTTTATGAGAGAGGAGAGAGGGTTTTTAAAGAAGACGGTTTTAAGCGACGGGGTTGAAGTCCCTGACGGTTTTATATGCGGCCGGAAAGAGCTGGTTGTGCCGTCGGAAATCAGCGTTTCCATTATACTTGACAACGGAGTTATGACAACGGCATATCCGGAGATGGAAATTTGCGGCGGGAAAGGCGCTGAAGTAACTGCCTGTTATGCGGAGTCCCTGTGCAAAGGCGGTGAAAAGGGAAACAGAAACGAGGTTGCAGGAAAAACAATCAGCGGCATCAGCGACCGTTTTATGCCGGACGGCGGCGAAGACCGGATTTTCAGCTCCCTGTGGTGGCGGGCATTCCGTTACGTGCAGGTAAAAATCGTAACCGGCCGGGAGCCTCTCCGTATAAAAAAATTCTCTTATCTTTACACGGGATATCCGTTCAGGGAAAAGGGTAGTTTCAAAAGCGATGACGGAGAACTTAAAAAGATATGGGATACCGGATGGCGCACGGCAAGGCTCTGCGCTCACGAGACCTATCTTGACTGCCCGTACTATGAACAGCTCCAGTATGTCGGCGATACCCGCATTCAGGCGCTTATTTCGCTCTATGTCGGCGGGGATGACAGGCTGATGAAGAAAGCCATCAGGGAGTTCAGCGATTCCCGAATGCCGGACGGTTTGACGTTAAGCCAGTATCCCGGATACTATCTTCAGGTGATACCGCCTTTTTCCCTCATATGGATAAACATGCTGAACGACTACTATATGTTCCGGGACGGCCGCTCTTTTGTCAAAGAAATGCTGTCCTGCGTCCGCTCCGTCCTGCAATGGTTTGAAGAAAGGCTGGATGCAAAAACAGGGCTCCTTGGCCCTCTGCCATGGTGGAATTTTGTTGACTGGGCGGAGGAATACAAGAACGGAGTGCCCCCCGGGGTAAAAGAGGGAAATTCTTCGGTTATCTCCTTGCTTTTAATAAATTCTCTGCTTGATGCGTCGGAGATGGAAGCGGCTCTCGGAGATTCTCACAATGCGGAGCGTTACAAGAAACTTGCGGAAAGGATTAAAAAAGCCGTCGTGAAACACTGCCGGGATGAAAAAAGGGGGTTGCTGGCGGACACGCCTGCGCGGAAATGCTTCAGCCAGCATGCAAATATCCTGGCAGTTCTTACCGACGCGCTTCCGCGCAAACAACATCAGGCGGTCATGAAAAAAGTTCTTAATGACCGCTCTCTGATACAATGCACGTACTACTTTCAATACTATCTGCATCAGGCGGTTAATAAGGCGGGCTTGGGAGATATGTATGTTTCTCTTCTGGAGCCGTGGAGGAAAATGTTGGCAATGGGACTTACCACTTTTGCCGAAAAGCCGGAGCCGACGCGCTCTGACTGCCATGCATGGAGCGCCCATCCGAACGTCAATCTGCTTGCAATAGTCTGCGGCATCTCGCCGGCGGAGCCGGGCTTCGGGTCTGTCAGGATTGAACCGCATCTTGGGCCGCTTGAGCAGGCTGAAGGCGTTATGCCGCACCCTTCCGGAAAAATAAAGGTTAAGGTTAAAAAAGTGTGCGGCGGCATTTCGGCAGAAATTACGCTCCCGAAGGGGCTGGACGGCATTTTCGTCTACAGGAAAAAGAAATATCTTATCAAGCAGGGCAAACAGATTTTGGATTGTATCAAATAGAGTTTTTCTGTATAATTTTTCCTCTCCCTTGTCCCGATAAAAAAGAATCGGGATCCCGAAAGTCGGGAAGTGGGAGAGGATTTAAGGTGAGGGTGATTCTGAAACAACCATGTTTATAAAGCTCTTCATAAGAATACTGGCGATTTTCTGCATGATGGGCTTCGGGATGCTTGCGCGCAGACTGAATATGATTGACAGGGATGCCGCAAGCCGTATGTCCAGGGTTGTGACTAACTTTTTTTATCCCGCGCTTATATTTACTACGCTTGTAAGCAGTTTTAACATCAGGGACTTGGCTCATAACTGGGTTCTTCCAGCGGGAACCGTTGTAATAATGTCCACCGGTTATTTTCTCGGCATAATTTTTTACCGCTTCATAAGATTTTCGGGAGAGAAGGAGAAAAACCAGTTCCTTTTTCAGTGCACGATAAACAATTATTCCTTTCTGCCTTTGCCTATCGTCCTCATGCTTTGGGGCAATCCCGGGGTTGGGGGGCTGATTTTTTCTTCCCTCGGTTCCGAACTCTGCGTGTGGACCTTCGGGGTTTTCGCCTTGACGGGCAATAAGTTCAGGAAAGAGAACCTCAAACAGCTTTTGAGCGTGCCCATGATTGCAATTTTTACTTCCGTTGGCGTGATGGCTCTCCGCGATTTTGCCGCAGGCCCTTCGGGTTTCGCGGCCAACCCGTTCTTAAAGGACCTCGGCGGTTCGTTCTTTTCCGTGCTTGATATTTTCGGTAAAGGAACAATTCCGGTTGCGATGTTTATCGCAGGCAGTCGGATGGCCGAGCTGAAGCCGCACCATCTTTTCACTCCCACGCAGGGGTATGTTGTCGCTTTGCGGCTGATTGTAATACCGGCGGTTACCTCTTTGTTTCTTCTGCTTCTTCCCTTTTCTCTGGAAACGCGGCTTGTTCTTCTCGTTGTGGCGACCATGCCTTCGGCGATAGCCAGCGTCGTCTTAAGCGAGGTGTACAATTCGGATACGGAATTTGCGGCGTCCTGCGTGCTGACTACACATCTGTTTTCGCTGTTGACCATCCCTGCCTGGCTTTCCCTCTTTCTTCACGCTTAGCCTTCCCGCATATAGCAAAGTTTCAGATATACGATAGTTATAAGGGAACTCCGTTCCCGATATATGCAAACAGGAAAAAGATTTGTTTGCGTTATACAATCGTATGTCTATTGTATAGCAATTGTATAACAGGAACTTGGATTCTCTATAGTTCGGCGAAGAGGTCGTAGTCGCCGGAGGATGTGATTTTAACCCTGCAGAAATCGCCTGCTTTCAGCCGTTTCTTTGTTTTAATGTATACAATGCCGTCTATGTCCGGAGCGTCAAATTCTGTCCTTCCCGTGAAAAAAGGTCCCTTTTTACCTTCCACAAGTACTTTCATCTCTGTCCCTATCAGTTTTTTTAATTTTCGCCGGGATATTTTTTTCTGCAATTCCATAAGTGTTTTTTCCCGTTCAATTTTCACTTTTTCAGGCACCTGCCCGTCCATGTCATAAGCGGGCGTCCCCTCTTCCCGTGAGTACCGGAAAACCCCTAAACGTTCAAACTGTTTCTCCTTAACAAAATCCACCATCGTTTTGAAGTGCGTATCTTTTTCCCCTGGAAAGCCGGTCATTAAAGTAGTTCGTAGTTTTATTCCCGGGACAGCGGTTCTTGTCCGGTCTATAATCCTGCCGTAGTCCAGCACAGGACGGTTCATCTTCTTCAGCATTTCGGGGTGCACGTGCTGTAAAGGCATATCAAGGTACCGGCAAATTTTCGGTTCAGCCGCGATTATTTTAAGCATGCCGTCCGTCAGGTGCGCAGGGTGAAGGTACATGATGCGTATCCTTCTGAAGTTCAGTGCGGAAAGTTTTTCAAGCAGTTTTTCAAGCCCTCGTTTGTATTTGAGGTCTTTCCCGTAGTTTGCGGTGTCCTGCGCCACGAGTATCAGTTCTTTTATCCCCATGCACTCTATATCGCGGGCTTCCCTGAAGATGTCCTCCGTCCTCCGGCTTTTCAGAGGGCCGCGTATCCTGGGAATGAGGCAGTAACTGCAGAAGTTTTCACAGCCTTCGGATATTTTGATATATGCGAAAGGGTAAGTGGTTATCAGTCTGGGATAATTCTTCTGCCGGGGCGGCGGTGCGGTTCCATTAATTGCCGATACGACCTCTGCCGGTTCGCCTATGCCGACAACCGCGTCAACGCCCTTCATTTCGGGGAAAGAACCGCCGTAGCGCTCAACGAGGCATCCGTAAACGATTAACCTTTGCCCTTTCTTTTTTTTACGTGCGAGATTTTTTATCGCTTCTTCCGACTCTTTCACCGCTTCCTTGAGGAATCCGCAGGTGTTCACTATTAGAATATCGGCTTCTTCTTCGGAATCTGTTATCGTGCAGGATTTTTCGCCGAGCAGAGCAAGAAGAGTCTCTGAATCAACAAGGTTTTTCGGACAACCGAGGCTTACGAGAAATATTTTTTTCATTATTCCGGAAGGAGGTAAAGTATCAAAAGATAAAGGATTATGATAAAAATGCCGAGCAGTAACAGCCGATACATTGATTTGTCAATCTTCACCGCATGTTCTTTCCTGGCGGGAGTTTTTTTTGCGGGTACTGCGCAGGGACAGTCTTCTTTTGCGTCAGGGGAGTTGTTTTTTTCCTGCATGATGTTCTTAATTCCTTCCTCTACCAATTCCACGGGTATTTTAAGATAATCGCCGTAAATCCTTAAAAATCCTTTCATATGAAGCAGGCTCGGGAAGTTTTCCCATTCCCCTTTTTCCATCATATCCACAAACTTGGAAGGTATATGTATGTCATGAAAAATCTTTTCCGCAGAGATGCCTTCTTTTTCTCTTGTTCTCTTCAGCAATTCATTTATCGGCATATTCTTCATTTTCGCCTTCTCCCGGAGTTATCACCCTTCTGGGTTTTCCCTCCCTGTAAGGACCCACTATGCCTTCTTCCTCCATCTGTTCTATAAGGCGCGCCGACTTGTTAAATCCGATTTTAAGCCGGCGCTGAAGCATTGAAATGGATGCGATTTTTGTCGTAACAACGATGCTTTTTGCCTCCCTGTAAAGGGCGTCTTCGTCGCCGTTTTCCTCAAACAATCCTATGCCCGGGATATCCTCTTCTTTTTCTGCGGGCTGTCTGCCTTCAACTATCTCCATCTCGTAATCGGGCGTTTTCTGCTCTTTTATAAACTTGCACACGCTGTCAATTTCGTCGTCGGAGATGAGGCATCCCTGTATTCTTACAAGGGAGGAACTGCCGGGCGGGATGAAAAGCAAATCTCCCCTGCCGAGAAGCTTTTCCGAGCCTATGCGGTCAAGGATCGTCCGCGAATCAAACTTTGACGTCACCTGGAATGATATCCTGCACGGAAGGTTTGCTTTTATCACACCGGTTATGACGTTTACCGAAGGCCTCTGTGTCGCAAGTATCAGGTGCAGTCCCGCCGCCCTGGAGAGTTGGGCGAGGCGTATAATGCTGTTTTCTATCTCACTGCGCGCTATCATCATCAGGTCTGCAAGTTCGTCTATGACCACCACGATGTACGGCAGAAACTCCTCTCTTTTTACGGAGTTGTAGCTTTCTATATTTCTTACCCTTGCGTCGGAGAAAAGCTTGTATCTTCTTCCCATCTCTCCGATGAGCCATTTGAGTGTGTTGACCGCTTTTTTTGTTTCCACCACGACCGGGCACATTAGATGCGGCAGGTCGTTGTAGAGAGTCAACTCAACCATCTTCGGGTCAATCATTATGAACTTGACTTCTTCCGGGCTTGCTTTGTACAGTATTGATGTTATAAAAGAGTTCAGGCATACCGTCTTTCCCGAACCTGTCGCTCCCGCTATGAGAATGTGTGGAAGGAGTTTCAGGTCGGTGACTACCGGTTTGCCCATGATGCTTGTGCCTATGGCTATCGTGAGTTTTGAAGGGCTTTTCTGAAATTCTTTGCTTGTGAGGATATCCCGCAGGTAAACAATTGAAATATCCCTGTTTGGGACCTCTATCCCGACGGTTGATTTGTTAGGGAGGGGCGCCACAACCCTTATAGTCGTGGTCTTGAGGTTCATTGCTATGTTATCCTGAATGTTGTGCACCTTCTGTATGGGTATTCCGGGAGACAGCTGCACTTCATACATGGTTACCCGGGGCCCTTGGTTTAACTGCACAACCTCTCCTTCAATGCCGAATTCTATCAGCGTTTCTTCTATTACCTGCGCATATCTTTCAAGGTCTTCTTCCGTCTCCTGCTGTGTCGGGGTGCCTACTTTAAGAAGGGACAGCGGCGGAAGCTTGTAGTCCTTTATTCTGCCGGAAGGTTTTGCCGCTTTCACCGGTTCGGCTGCCGGTTTCTCCTCTTTTTTAGGTACAGGCTCGGGTATTACGGTTCTTTCGGCCGGTTCGGGTTTCAGCGTTCTTTTAATTTTTTCTCTCTTAACTTCTTTAACCTCGGGGATTTCCCCGGGCAGAGGTATCTTTTCTTTCTTTGCTTCAATGTAAAAATCTACGGCTTCCTTGAAAGGCAGGAGGAAAATTTTATAGCCCGCTCCGAGGCAAGCAAGTCCTGCGAGGATAAGCAATAGATATATGCCTCTGTTTCCGAAATAGTCCTGCAAGGGCGGTCCCAGCATCAGTCCGAGCACTCCCCCTGAAGAATTCCCGCTTTTGACTGCAAGAAATACCGAAAGGGTAAGTATTATGCCCGCCGTGCAAACGGTTTTTCTCCACGGGCCTGTTTTCTCTCCCCAGACGATGTTATATCCGACAAGAATCAAAAGGATTACCAGCAGATAGGAACTCTTGCCCGCAAGGTAAAAAAGGAGGCCCGAGAAAAATGCCCCGAATCTTCCGCCGAAGTTTACAATATCGGCATTTACGGGCGAGCCGGTTCTTGCAAAGCCGAAAGTCGGATCGTACGGATTAAAGGAGACAAGGCAGAAAAAAAGATAAAGGGACGCGGCAAAAATAAAAAGCCCTTTTATCCACCTGTCCAATGTTTTCTTATCCATTTCTTACCGCCGTCGTTCCAATCGCATACTTATTTGTGGTTCTTTATTAACAGGATATTGAAAAACTACCTGTTTTTGTTTAACAATTTTTTTGCATCAAGCTTTACTACTTTATTTTTACGCCATATAACCAGCGGTCTGCCGGAACGCCTATGCTCCTCAATTACTTCACGTACGGCTTCTTTAATGGCTTTCTCCGCTTTTATCTGCAATAAGTCTTTCATGTGCTCACTCCGATATGTTTGTATACAATTCATTATCTGCAATTGTCAGATAACCTTCCTTCTCCTTGGCAATCAAACGAGGAATTTCCGTTGAATTGTCAAAGAGATACCATGAATCAACAAAAGATCTGTAGATGTTTAAAAAATTCCGGATGCTCCTGTGAAAACGACGTTTGACGTCAACCTCTGCCACATCGTGTCCACCTCCGGCAACCCTGTCCTTAATCCGGGCAACAGCAAGTTCCGTATCCGGTATCCATAAAAAGAAAATATGTATTGAATATCCGCTTGCTTTTTGTTTTTGTAAAAAAGAGACGTAACTTCTGCCTGACAATGTTGTTTCAAACGCAAAGTCCAGTTTTTTCTCAGCAAAACTGTGAATCTCGTCTAAAAGTAATTTCCCTGCTTTTATTGCGGCTGAACGTGGTGCAAACGGGGAGAGTCCTCCGGCAATAAGGTCGGCATTCACAAAATTCTTGCAGTTTGCGTATTGCGGCAGGAATTTACTCGCAAAAGTGGTTTTTCCTGCTCCATTAGGCCCTGCAATAACGTAAATCTGTGGTTTTCGTTCCATATTACCTTAATTTATCATCAATGGGGGCAAAAGGCAAGTTAAGCAAGCGTTTTTGATTTGGCCGGCGGCCCATAGTATAATAGGGTTTCGGCTTTTGTTACGGAGAGAAAAAATGAAGGACAGAAGGCAGAAAAGACTTGAGCATCTTTTGATGAGAGAGATTGAGGAAATCATAAGAAAACACGTGTCCGACCCGGACATAGGGTTTTTCACAATGACTTATGCCGACGTATCCGGGGATATGAAGCATGCAAAGATAGGCATTAGTGTTCTCGGCTCTTCCGAGGAACAGCGCCGGACGTTTGACAGTCTTGTCAAAGCGACGGGATATATTCAGCACAAGCTTGCAGGCCAGATGGTTATTAAATACACGCCCAAGATAGAGTTTGTGTATGATGAAAGAAAAGAATTCCGCATTGAGGAATTGCTCACGGAACTGAAAAAAGAGAAAGAAGAACATGACGGCGAAAGAGAAAATTAAGGGTGTTATAAAAGACGCGCTGGCGGATACGCATTTCACGGAAAAAGTGAAAGAGGAAATATCCGTACTGCCCGCCGCAAGAGAGGAATTCGGGGATTTTTACACCAATCTTGCTTTCAAGATGGTTGATTCTCAACATCCCTCTCCGCAGACAGCGGCATTATACCTTAAGGAAAAGATTTTATCATTGGCGCCGGAGTTCATAGAAAAGACTGAGGTCAAAAACGGCTTTGTGAATTTCTTTCTTAAAAAGGAAATCTACCTGCGGATGCTTTCGGAGATATCCTCTGGGAAAAGTGAACTTGTAAGCCCTTTTCCCGCCACAGGTAAAAAAATGCTGATTGAATTTGTAAGCTCAAATCCCACCGGCCCTCTCACCATCGCCCACGGGAGGCAGGCCGCATTCGGAGAATCCCTCGCCCGCATACTTAAGCATGCAGGTTTTGAAGTGGCGAAGGAATACTATCTGAACGACGGCGGCAGACAGATTAAACTTCTCGGAGAATCTCTCAAGGCGCGTTATCATCAGTTGAAGGGCGAGGACGGATATTCCATTCCTGATGAGGGATACGAAGGTGAATATCTCATAGATATAGCCAAGGAGATAAAAGACGAGAATATCTCCTTTGGTAAATTTGCTGCGGATTACATAATGGAGGGCATAAAAAAAGACCTTGCGGAATTCAACGTGAATTTTGACAGTTGGGCGAAAGAGAGCGATTTTCTTGCCGGAGGCATGGTTGACGAACTTCTCAAAACCCTTGAAGCCAAAGGGCTTGTCTATTCTTCCGAAGGCGCAACATGGTTTAAAAGCAGTGTTTATGGCGATGAGAAAGACAGGGTGGTTATAAAAAGCGACGGTTCGTATACCTACCTTGCTCCGGATATGGTTTACCACAGGGACAAGATAGATAGGGGTTACGACACCCTCGTAAATATCGTCGGGCCGGACCACCACGGCTATATGCCTAGGATAAAAGCGATAGTTGAGAGTTTCGGATTCAATCCCGAACGGCTGAAATTCATCATTGTCCAGCTGACCACGCTTTACAGGGGCAAAGAGAAACTTTCTATGTCAACGAGAAAGGGGCAGTTTGTTTCATTGAGGCAGTTGATGGATGAAGTCGGGCCGGACGCATCAAAGTTTTTCTTCATCTTCAGGAAGGCGGAAAGCCACCTTGATTTTGACCTTGAACTGGCGAAAAAGAAGTCCGTTGAAAACCCTGTTTATTATCTGCAGTACGCTTACGTGCGCATGAAGCACATACTGAAATTTGCAGGGGAAAATGGCATTGACATCCGCAATATGCGCCCGGATATGTCCCTGTTAAAAGAACCCGAAGAACTTTCAATAGCAAGAAAACTCGCTTTTTTCCCGGATACCGTAGAAAGCATCGTAAACACCTTCGGGGTGCATCTTCTTGCCGAATACCTTCTTGAACTTGCAAAGATTTTCCACTCCTATTACCACAAGCACAGGGTAGTCACAGAGAACAGGGAATTGACCGCGGCAAGGATTGTGCTTGTCAGCGCCCTTCTGCAGGTTTTTTCGCTTGCCCTGGAACTTCTTAATATCTCCCTTCCCGACGAAATGTAATTTAATACCGTTTTGATTTTGAAATCCCCTCTTAATCCCCCCTTTGCAAAGGGGGGTATGGGGGGATTTTTCCTCCTTCTTGCCGTCCCGAATAAGATGAATGAGA
>CAZAMK010000003.1:18059-18452 GCA_964486345.1 uncultured bacterium | reverse complement strand
GCGGCATTAATTCAATGTCTGCCGCGGAGTCTCCGCCGAAAATCTGTTCAGGTGAAATGATAATTACTCTTTTTGAGCCGTCTTCTTCGGTCCTTATTATCTCGGCTTTGTCCTTAAGCGCGTATGGAAGCAATTCCGTTTCTTTTAATATGTCGCCCGCTTTGGATCCTTTTTCCCATCCGTAATTTCCCGGGCGTTTGACGGCGCCTTCAAGAAACACCTTGTAAAAAAGATGTTCCGGAAGAGAAGGCAGGTTTACAATATCAAAGTTGTTCAGCTTAAAGCTTTCCTGCTTTCCGGAGCCAATATCTATAATAATTTTTCCTTTTTCTTTATCTATCCTTTCCACCTGCATGCGTGAAAAATCGGCATTCGGAAGGGACCCTCCGGAAA
>CAZAMK010000003.1:9679-18049 GCA_964486345.1 uncultured bacterium | reverse complement strand
ATAGACAGCCGGCCTTCTCACCGCGCCCTTGATTCCTGCAACATAATCGTAAAGAGGTACAAAGACAGTATCGCCTTTGGAAAATTGTATTTCAGGAGGGTTATCCCCGGAGATAAACAGCGGATAAAGGTCGTAAGTTTTAACCGCTCCGTTTTTGCCCGACACCTTTATTTTACGCAGGCTTGCTTTTTCAGTCGGTCCGCCGGCCATGGCAAGGATTTCCAGAATATTTGTCATAGGAGAAATAACATAATTTCCTGGTTTATTAACCTCTCCCAGAACAAATATTTCTATTGTCCTGACCTTTCCTGTCGTTACCGAGACGGAGATATTGTTATACCTGCCGAGAAGCTTCTCCTGTATGATTTTACGCGCCTCTGACAGACTCTTTCCTTCCAGCGGGATTTTGCCTATTGCCGGGATAAATATGGCGCCGTCTTGTTCAACAGCCTTTCTGTATTCCTCTTCAACTGCGCCCCATACGTTGATTAAAAGCTCGTCGTCTATTCCGAGTACGTAGTTTTCGGGAATGGAAAAGCCTGTCTGCCTGACATCGGAAGGAAATCCGGAAAATACCTTCTGGCCGAATATCTCCATCGCAAAGTGTTTTCCGAGGACATTTTCGCCTGAAACCGTATATGCGAAAAACAAGAGTAACAGGACGATATATTTTTTCATTGTGCACATCCTCTGCATCTATTCCGGACTCCCGTACCGCTTTTGTTTTTTTATGGTTATTGAGCGTGCCTTTACATTGTACGGAGGACCGTTTAAAGCAGATTTATATATTGTTTAAGTTACCACTTAACAGAAATAAGTCAAATATAAAAAAACGAAGGGCCTCGTGGTTCTAATCCACCTATAAAAGAAAATTGGGCGCACGTGGATTCGAGACACCACCAACCCGTCGCTATGCTCCTTAAGGGGAGAGCTTCTCCCCTTAATCTTCCCCTCCGAACCGGAAACCGCAGGGGACGTACCTTCCCCTGCACTCCTTCGGGTTTCGTGGTTCTAATCCACGTATAACAAAAAATTGGGCGCACGTGGATTCGAACCACGAACCCCCGCGTTATCAGCACGGTGCTCTGCCCTTGAGCTATGCGCCCTTACAACAACATATTACACGTTCTGCAAAAAAAGGAAATACCGGTTACTCCCCGCCCTTGTTTTTACTCCCGGAGAGAAAATCCTCAAGATATTTTTTAACGATATCTTTTGCGCCTAAAGCGAAAGCGAGCGCAGAGCCGAAGGCGAAAGCGGCAACCAGAATTATAAATACATTACCGATAAACTCGGCGGCTATACCTATCTCCTGAAGCGCTATTACAACGCCGAAAACGACTATTGCCACCTGGGTCATTTTACCCAGCAGGACGGCTTTCTGAATACCTACGTTTCCGGCAGAAGTCCTGACGATTCCGCCGAAAAAGTTCCCGATGAAAAGAGAGAAGATAAATATCAGCAGTCCCAGGATGAATCTGGGAATGAAGCCCAGCAGTCCGTCTATTACTGTTTCAGGGACGTTTACTCCTGCAGTGTCTATGGAGATGAAAACCACTATAAGCATGATAATCCAGTAGACGGCTATCCCGAGCAGGTCAGAAACATCTTTTGTTATATTCCCCTTTTCCAGAAGAGTCTTTAAACCCGTATCCTCGGCAAGTTTGTCCACAGAAAGCATTTTGAAAAACCTAGTGATAACAAGCCGGAGAAATTTTGCCACTATCCAGCCTACCAGGAAAATAACGAGGGTCAGTATTACAACCGAGACCCCGTTCCAGAACCTCGCTGTTATTTCAGCCGCGGGCCCCAAAACACGCTCTCCCATAATAAGCCTCCTTTACCCCGTCTTTGAAACCAGTGAAAAGTTGTTAGTGTATGGATCCCTGCTTAGTTTATTCCTGCGTGTATCAAGCAGGGATAGGGATGACAAAATGCGTCACTTGCCACTATCCGCTTGTCACCGATCACTCTCTTGAGCGGCGAACGGGGTTTATTCACCGCCCAACCCCTTCCTTTTTGCATTGTCTGCAATAATTTTACCATCGGGGGCGTCTTGAATCAACTTTTTTCAATAAATGTATAATGCCTTGTTTCTTTGAGCGGAGAAAAAGGCCTTCCCCCGCTTTCAAAGAACTTCGTGAAAAATTCCAGGTACTGCAGTCTGCTTGTATGAACATAACTGCCAAAATGACTTAAGACAAGGTTGCTTGAGTGTCCGGCAATGAAAAGGAGGAAAGCCAGAAAATATCCTATGAAAGGTATCCCTGTTGACAGAAAGACAATTTCATTTACGACAAATCCCAGTACGGCGCTTGTAAGTCCGAGTCCGAACAGGCGGCTGTAACTTAGGACGTCTCCAAGCAGGTTGCCCGCTATGACGCTGTAGCCTCCGTTGGCAGCAAAGAAAAGCTTCATCAGCAGTCCTTCCTGATCCTTGCCTTTCAAAAACATAAGATAAATAAAAGAAGCAGTCATAAGGATTGCGGTGATTTTAATAAAACCTGCGGGCAGTATGCCTTTTTTAGATGCTATGAAGAACGCTATCAGTAAAGCGGCAAATATCTGTATGGCAAGTAAAACAAAAGATTCTCCCGATTTTTTGATTCCATACTGCCTGACGGAATTGAAAAGATTCAGGGAAAGTCCCCATAAAATCTGAAGATATCCGATTATTAATGTACATCCGAGAAATATAAACGTTGTTTTTCCTCCTTCCAGAGGATTTAAAATTACCATTCTTCCGAGTATCTTTACCACAATAGAGTTTTCAGGCAGGCGGTTTAAGAGGTCTCCGAACCATCCTCCGGTGAGAGCGCCTATTATAAGTGTTGCTATGCCGCTGTAGAGGATAAGCCGGAGGAACTTTATAATTACCGGTTTGAACCTCAATTTCTTCATAAAAATAAGCGACAGGGCTATCATTATTAGCCCGTAGGCGGCGTCTGAAACGCAGAAGGCGAAAGATAAGGCGAAAAACAGCGACAGAGGCCCCGTAGGGTCAAGATTTCTGTAAACCGGCCTGCCGTAAAGGTCGGTGACCACTTCAAAAGGTTCTATAATAGTTTTGTTTTCAAGTGCAATCGGTATATCTTCTTTGACGTCAGGGGCGGCCGCGTAAAGATATGATTCCGGCAAAAGCTTCCCCGCCGCGTTTTCCAGAGCGGGTACATCCTGTTCTTTCACCCATCCCGAAAATCCGTTGACGAATTTTGAGGTTTTAAGTTTTTGTTTGGCCTTTCTGTAATGCAGAACGCCGTTTATGTAGTCGTGAAAAACAAATATTTCATGTTTTGAAACGGATAATTTTTTCAGCTGTTCCTCAACCGATTCCAGAGCCCTGCTGTTTTTCCTGTAAACAGCATCTATTTTTCTGATAATTTCAGTCGGGTTTTTATTCCACCGTTTTATGTGTATTAAAACGCCCCGGAGCTCACCTATTTTCTTGATAACCTTGTCTCTTTTTCCGGTGGGAAACAGGGTTAAAAAGAGCAGGTTTTTACCGTCTTCTCCGATTTTTTCCGCCTTAAACCCGAGTATCTTATCAGGGATTCCTTTTGTTTTTTTGTTAAGCAGGAAAAAGCAGAATGAAAAACTTTTCATTGAAAAAAGTTCCGCCGGCGCAATAGAAAGCTCTCTGATGAGGAGCAGTTCGCTTTTCAGCCCCGAAAGTTTTTTTTCAATCCGCTCCCGTCTATCAATCTCTTTTGATATGCCGTGAAATTCGGCATATTTTTCTTTTATCGGGAAATTTCTGATTATATCCTTTTCCTGGGATTCTGTAAGGGATATCGTGCCGGAAAAGACTTTGCCTTCGGCTCTTTTTAGGAGATTTTTAAGGAAATCGGTTTTATTCAGTGTGTCTTCAACGGCTGGCAGAGATATTTCGGAACTTACAAACCCTAAATTTTCGGGCAGTTCGTTTATTTCGGCAAGCCCGTCCTTCTGTATTTTTTTTAAAAACCTTGAGGGGTCCCCGCTGAAGAAAAGATAGAACTTTTTCATCCTTGCTATCACGGTACCTCCTTTAAATACCGGGATTCGTGGTTCGGATTTCGGGGTTCGTGAAAAGCTTTCTTTTCACTTTTGTTTTTCCCCGATTCCCGAGTCCCCATTCCCGTTCTCTTGCCGTTTAATCACTCTTTGTTTATCTTTACGTATTCTTCAGTTAAATCGCAGCCCCATGCGGTTGCTGAAAAATTGCCTTTTTTAAGGTCTACTCCTATTACTATTTCCTTTCCCTTCATCAATCTGCGAAGTTTTGCCTCGTCATGCTTTACGGGACCGCCGTTATATACTTTTATCCCGCACATTGAAACCTCTATACTGCCGGAGTCTATTCTTGCGCTTGCCGAACCTGCCGCGGCGAGTATTCTGCCCCAGTTGGGCCAGCATCCGTAAACGGTTGATTTGACAAGACTTGAGCCCGCCACTTTTTTTGCCACTCTCCTGGAATCTTTGCCGCACCAGCCGCCTTTTACCCGTACTTCTATGAGCTTTCCCGCCCCCTCGCCGTCAGCGGCAATCATTTTGGCGAGGTTTGTGCAGGCCGATTTCAGAGAAGCGGAGAATTTTTCATAATCCTCCGTCCCAGAACATATTTTTTTGTTTCCCGCCTTTCCGTTTGCAAGGCAGACAACCATGTCGTTTGTGCTGGTGTCATTATCAACCGTAATCATATTGAAGGAATCTTCAACGGCTTCTTTAAGGGCGGAGCGCAGAGCCGCTTTTTCTATTACGGCGTCGGTGGTGATGAACCCCAGCATTGTCGCCATGCATGGGTTTATCATGCCTGCGCCCTTGGTCATGCCGCCGATACAAACCTCTTTATGCCTTCCTCTTATGCCGGTTTCTGCCTGAACTTCTTTCAGGAAAGTGTCGGTTGTCATAATGCCTTTTGCCGCTTCGGCATGATTTTTGGAATGAAGTTTTTCCTTGAGAGCGGGTATTGCAGAAAGTATTTTTTTATACGGCAGAGGTAGGCCTATTATCCCGGTGGAGGCGATAAGCACAGAGTCTGGTTTTATCCCGAGGTTGGCAGACAGTTCCTCCGCAAGGATTGAGGTGTATTTGTAGTTTTCCGAACCGTTGCACGTGTTTGCGTTCCCGCTGTTTACCAGAACCGCATGAACCGGGTTGTTGATATTTTTCAAGGTCCACAGAAGACTGTATGACCTGAACTTGTTTGTCGTGAAAGTTCCGGCGGCAGTGCAGGGGGTTTCAGAAAACAAAAGTGAAAGGTCGTTGTTTTTTCCATTCTTTATTCCGCAGTGAAGCCCTGAAGCAGAGAATCCTTCAGGATAGGTCGTTCCGCCTTTTTTCATTTTTTCTTCCCTTTTTTTAACAGAATTTCCGCAAATAAAATATCTGACGGGTAAGTTATTTTCATGTTTTCCCTGCTTCCTTGCGCAAGATAAACTTTTCCGCCCGCTCTTTCTACGAGAACGGCATCGTCGCTCCCGTAAAAGCCTTCTTCAAACGCTTTAATGTAAGCGTTTCTTAATATGTCCGCCCTGAAGGCCTGCGGAGTCTGGATTTGCACCATTTTCCTGCGGTCGGGAGTATTGCTCACAAAGCTTCCCTTAAACTCCTTAACCGTATCCTGCATTTCAACGCACGGAACGCATGCGCCGTACTTTTTTGCGCCTTCCGTCAGGCGTTTTACCATGGCATCGGTGAAAAGCGGCCTTGCTATGTCATGCACCAGTATTATGCCGCTTCTGTTTTTCAAAGCATCCAACCCTGCTTTCACGGAATCCTGCCTTTGTTTGCCGCCGGTTGCTACGGAGACGTTTTTATACTTCCGTTTAAGCTTCGTTTCCCATTTTTTTGCATGCTCAAACGGTAGGACAACGACAATTTCGTCAGCCTTTTTATGGAATCTGTCCAGCGAATGGTAAATCAGCTCTTTCCCGCCGATTTTTATGAAAGCTTTGGGTATACTGCCTATTCTTCTGCCTCGCCCGCCTCCGGCAAGTATAACGCTTATCATTTTAATTTGGCGAAGATTATTCTTCCGGTGGATGTTTGGATGGCGCTGTCTATAATTACATCCTTAATCCTGCCCATATGCTTTGCGGAATTTTCAACAACCACCATCGTCCCGTCTTCAAGATAGCCGATGCCCTGTCCCGCTTCTTTGCCTTCCTTGACTATCTTGAGCTGTATTTCTTCCCCGCTCATGAGCTTTGGCCGCATAAGGGTTGCAAGGGTATTAAGGTTAAGCACCCGTATATTCTGGATTTCAGCCACCTTTGAAAGGTTGAAGTCGTTGGTCAGGATGTTTGCCCTTATGTCCGCGGCGAGTTTTACCAGTTTTGCATCCACCGCTTCAATCTCGGGGTATTCCGCATCGTAAACTTTCACGTCCATGGCTTCATCCCTGCGAAGTTTATTTAACACCTCAAGGCCTCTTCGCCCTCTCTGCCTTTTCATGTCTCCGGAACTGTCTGAAAGCCCGTGAAGCTCCTGTATTACAAACTTGGGCACCACGATTATGTAATCAAGAAAACCGCTTTTTGCTATGTCGTAAAGCCTGCCGTCTATAAATACGCTCGTATCCACTACGAGAAGGCGTTCGTCTTCCTTAAGTCCGTGGAGGAACGGAAAGATGAACCCGAGTTCCTCAACGCCTTTCAGCGCAATCATTATGCCGAGATAAGAAAAAGCGAAATAAAGCGCAAACCGGATATAATTTTCTTTTTCCGGGTCTTCAAACGGTATGAGAAGGAAAAACCTTGCAAGGAGTATTGCCGTGACAAGCCCCACTACCAGACCTCCCACCCCGAGCATGAGTTTTTTTATCGGCACTCTCTCAAGAAGTATCTCTATGCCTACTATTACCAATGCTCCCAGCCATCCTGCAAGACTGCCGAGAAATCTTGAATCAGGGACGCAGTAATATCCCATTACAGTGCTGAACAGTATAAAAAAAGCCCTTATGAAATATATTCCCATGATTGTCTCCTCATCTTGAAAAAAGGTTTTTAATACCGATTTGATTTCATACATAGAGCTTTGTTGCCTGCGTCGGCCGGCTTCCTCAACGTACTTCAGTACGTCTCGTCGTCGGCCTCCTGGGCGCCTCGCTCTCTGGCGAACTCAAACCGGTATTACTATACTCTTTGCGGCAAATTCGTATAAAGTTAAAGTTGGTATATATTTTATACTAAAAAACAGAATTGGTAAAACATTTGTGCAGAAAACCCTCCATAAAGCGGACTTTGTTTAGACTGTGCCCAACCGGGCGGTCTTCTTCATCCCGATTATTTTCATCGGGACGCTCCTCGTTCAGACGCCCGCTTCAGAAACCGCCCGGCAGGGCAAATGTTAATACGAATTTCTCATGCAAAAATTTCAGATGAATTGAGCATAGGGGAGGCAATTAGATTTTCAGCAGTATCTCCATCGCTTCCTTCAGCCATCTGACGGGATAAACCTTAACGGAAGATTCTTTTATGTCCCGCGCATTGGACTCGGGGACTATCGCTTTGTTGAATCCGAGCCGCCCTGATTCCTTTATCCTCTGGTTAACATGGCTTACCGGCCTTATCTCCCCGGTGAGCGCAATTTCGCCCATGACAACGCATTGTTCTAAAGGCTGAATTTCCTTAAGCGAGGATATGCATGACATTGCAATTGCAAGGTCGGCCGCCGGCTCAAAGATTTTCAGCCCTCCGCCGGTATTGAAATAGACGTCATACGCATTAAGGTTAAACCGCAGTTTTTTTTCCAGTACGGCGGTTACAAGAGATGCCCTGTTATAGTCAATGCCGGCAACGGACCTTTTAGGAACGCCGTAATATGTGGGGGTAGCCAGGCTTTGGACCTCAACCAGTATTGTCCTTGAGCCTTCCTGGGACGGAAAGATAACCGCTCCGGGAAGAGTGTTTTTAAAGTCTGGAATAAAGAGGGCGGAGGCTTCCGGTATCTCCGTCAACCCCGACTCTTCCATGGAAAAAACTCCTATTTCCATTGTGGAGCCGAACCTGTTCTTTGTTGCCCGCAATATACGCAGGTTTGATTTCAGCTCTCCTTCAAAATAGAGAACAACGTCAACTACATGTTCAAGGACCTTCGGTCCGGCAATTATCCCTTCTTTTGTTATATGCCCCACGAGGAATACCGAGCATCCGCCGGACTTGGCATAATTAAGGAAAAAACCTGCGTTCTCCCTAACTTGCATCACCGATCCGGGAGTGGTCGGCAGTTCCGGATCAAAGACGGTCTGTATGGAGTCTACTATCACAAAATCGGGATGCAGTTTATTGAGGGCATCCTTCACCGACGTCATTTCGGTGGTTGAAAGGATATAAAGATTTTCGGAAGCAACGCCGAGCCGGTCTGCCCTTAATTTTACCTGGGTTTTGG
>CAZAMK010000003.1:0-9669 GCA_964486345.1 uncultured bacterium | reverse complement strand
GTAGAGTACTTTTTTGCCCTGTCCCGACAGCTTGCCCGCTATGCTTAAAACCAGTGTTGATTTGCCCACTCCCGGCTCTCCGGCCAAGAGTATGAGGCTTCCATGGACGACGCCTCCGCCGGATACCCTGTCAAATTCCCCTATGGCTGTAGGAGTCCTTGAGAATTTCTCCGTTTCTATCTCCGAAATTTTTTCGGGCGAGGCGGGAACTCCGGCTTTTTTCCCCGACCTGTTTATTATTTCTTCAATGAACGTGTTCCAGCCGCCGCAGTCCGGGCATTTACCCAGCCATCTTACCGACTGGTAGCCGCATTCAGAGCAGGAAAAGACGTTTTTTTCATTCTTTCGCATTTTAATATGATTTCAGCGATTATAAAAAGATTACAGAGATAAATTTTTTAATCTTCGTAATCTGCCTTTTCAAATCTCTGTAATTGTTGTTATCGTTTTTTGAACAGAAGTTTCCATGGGTTTGCTTTTATATCCTGTACAAAGGCCTCAACATCCCTGTACAACTGGTCGCTTCTCATAAATTTCCCCACGGTTCCTTTGCCGTCTTTCATATCGGAGACTATAACGTTCATGTTTGTTGAAAGCTCGTTTATCGTTTCAGAGGTCTGCTTGAACTGTTTTGTCGCTTCCTGCAGGGTGGAAAGTTCTTCTTTCAGGTTATCAAAAAGGTCTTCATCCTTCATCATCCGCGCAAAAAGGCCTTCGTTCTGGAGTTTAAAGATGAAATCCTGCATCTCTTTTGAAAGGTTTGCAAAGGACACCGCCGCCTCCTGAATGTCTTTAAAGGATTCCGCCGCCGTTGTCCCGGCCGATGCCAATTTTTTTATTTCATCCATCGTCTCTTCCATCTTTACTTTTCCAGAAGTTACAAATTCATTGGTGTTGTCAAGCAGAAGTTCCATTTTTGGAGCGTTTGCGGAGATTGTCTTCTGCATGGCTTCGCTCGTCTGGTTGAGAGTTGTTGTGAGTGTCTCAATCTGTGTGAAGGTTGTATCTATTTTGCTTATGGCCGTCGCCGATTCGTTGAGTACCGATTTCAGGTTGCCCCGTATCTCTTTGTCTCCGGTTATTTCCCCTATATCCGAAAGAACATCGTTTAAACGCACAATGATATTCTGACCGGCTTCCGCCAGTTTTTCCATGGAAAGAGGATTTTCACCTTCCACTATCTCGCCAGGCTGAATGTATTTTTTATCGGTACTCGGGGTGATTTCAATATATTTTTCACCGATTATGCCGAGCGTCTGAATTGTTATTCTGCTGTGAGAACTTATTTTTATATCCTGCCTCAAACGCAGTTTTGCGAGGACCTTTGGCTGGACATCGTACATGATTTCTATCTGGCGAACTTCTCCCGCCCTTACTCCGCTGACCCTTACGGGCGAACCCGTTTCAAGGCCGCTGACATAATCAAACATTACCCCTATCTCGTAACCTCTGTATTTGCTGGATGCGGCTTGAGTCGCGATGAACAGAACTACGCAGACTATGGTAACGATGACAAAAATTCCCACCCTTAATTCAAGAGACAGTTTATTCCTTTTCATATTTTAACCCCCGTTTTCCGTGAAGCTTCTTATAATCGGGTTCTTGCTTTTCCCTCGGAGTCCTTCAAAAGTTCCTATTTCTTCTATTGTTCCGTTGTCAATGAGAGCTATCCTGTCGGAAATCCTTGAGGCGAGTTTAATGTCGTGAGTAACGGTGATGTCCGTTGTTTTGAATTTTTCATGAACTTCGGTTATGAGTTTTGTTATGCTTTCGTTCGTTACCGGGTCAAGCCCCGTTGTGGGCTCGTCGTAAAAGAGAATCTCCGGTTTTGATGCAAGCGCCCGGGCTACGGAAACTCTTTTTTTCATGCCGCCGCTTAGCTGTTCCGGCAGAAAATCTTCGTAGTCTTCCATGCCGACCTCCATGAGAATTTCCCTGCCGGCTGTTTTTATCTGTTCGTCCGTCAAATCGGTGTGGTTGATGTGGTAAAATCCTACGTTTTCCCATACGGAGAGAGAATCAAAAAGCGCCGAACTCTGGAAAACCATGCCTATTTTTCCCCTGATTTCCATCAACCTCTTTTCAGGGAGGGCCGTCGTTTTTTCTCCAAAGATATAAATATCTCCTTCATCCGGTTTTATTAGTCCGAGGATGGTCTTCAGAAGTACGGATTTCCCGCATCCCGAGCTTCCCACAATGACAAGAGACTCCCCTTGTTTTACATCAAGGGATATGCCTTTTAGGACTTCCTTTCCGTCAAATCCGACTTTGAGGTTTTTTAAACTGATAATATTTTCCATATGAAAATAAGTAAAAAATCAAAAGTAAAAAGTCAAAAATACAACTTAAAAGTAAAAAATTCAAACCTGTTTTTCAATCTTGATTTTTGAAATTTTCCGTTTAGCATAATGTGAACTTTGTTCATACTCTCTCAATAAAAGGTGTCAGATGAAATAGAAGATGCCTGTAAGGATAAGGTTGCACAGTATTATGAGAAAAAAGGATATTACAACGGAGGTTGTTGCGGCTCTCCCCACCCCTACTGCGCCGCCGCCGGCTCTCAATCCTTCATGAGATGCGACTGTTATAACCACAACTGCGAAGACGACGGATTTTACAAAACCTATCATCAGGTCTCTCAACACTATAAACCTGAACGTCTGGTATAAAAACATTCCCGAAGGAATGCCTACCATAAAGACGCCTATGATGAAAGCTCCGACTATTGACAGGAAGAAACTCATGATGAAAAGAGATGGCAGGGATATGATGCCTGCGAGGAGCCTCGGGCTGACCAGATACGCTACGGGGTCTACAGCCATAACCTTCATGGCGTCTATCTGTTCGGTTATTTTCATCGTGCCTATTTCCGCGGCAATCGCTCCTCCTACCCTTCCCGCCATGACGATGGCTACGAATACCGGCCCCAGCTCCCGTATCATTGATATTGAAACTATGCCCCCGGAGTAGATTTCCGCCCCGAATTTTTTCAGGGTGTATGCGGTTTCCATTACCAGAACCATGCCTATAAAAACGGATATGATGCCCACAAGCGGAAAGGAATTGATGCCGATTTGTTCAATATGTTCAAAGAGATTCTCGCTTTTCTTAGAAAAAAACATTTTCTTGAAAGAGTTTGCCGTAAGCAAGGCAAGCGAGCCGAAGTATTCAATATACGTCAGCATAGTTATGCCGGCTTTTTCGGTAAAGCTGACCATAGTTTTACTCTCTCAATGTATAATTCTCAAACCTCGTGAATTCTTTCCTGAAGGTAAGATTGAGTTTCCCCGTGGGGCCGTTTCTCTGTTTTGCTATTATGATATCGGCTACGCCCGTGTCAGTCTCCTCCGTTTTGTAAAAATCTTCCCTGTAAAGCAGGAGCACAAGGTCGGCATCCTGTTCCAGCGAACCGCTTTCCCGCAGGTCCGACAGGACAGGCTCTCTCGTCCCCCTTTGTTCTGTCGCCCTGTTCAGCTGGGAGATGCCTATGACCGGAACGCTCAATTCTTTTGCGAGCGCTTTTAAAGAGGCCGAAATTTCGCTTATCTCCTGCTGACGGTTTTCCGCCCTTCCCCGGCTCCTCATCAGCTGAAGGTAATCTATTATAATCAGCTGTATGTTCTCGCTGGATTTCATGCGGCGTGCGCGCGCCCTCAATTCAAAGGCGTTGAGGGAAGGCGTGTCGTCTATAAATATCGGAGAGTTCTCAAGGCGTCCGGCTGAAAGCAGGAGGTTTCCCATGTCCTGGTCCGAAAGCATGCCCTGCCGCAGTTTGAGAAGGTTGATTTTTGCCTCGCAGCAAAGCATTCTCTGAACCAGCTGTTCTTTGCTCATTTCAAGGCTGAAAATAAGAATGGGGAAATTGGTGGTTCCCGTGTTAAGGTTAAGGGCGATGTTGCATGCAAAAGCCGTTTTTCCCATGGACGGCCTGGATGCTATGATAATAAATTCCGCCGGATGCAGTCCCGTCGTTCTTTTATCCAGGTCGGTGAATCCCGTGGGGATGCCCGTGACAAAGCCCCTCCTGCTGTGAATTTCTTCAATCAGGTCTATGTTGTCTTGTATCAGGTCTTTCAGCGGGTAAACGGTTCTCTTTGTCTTTTTCTGTCCTATCTCAAAGATTATTGACTCTGCTTTGTCAAGGAAGGAATCAACCTCTTCCGGGTTTGAAGATGCTTCGGATATAATCTGCGTGGCGCTTTCAATAACAGCCCGGAGAATGTATTTGTCTTTTACTATCTTTATGTATTCGTCAAAATTTGCCGCAGTCGGCATCATCTCCACTAATTCGCTTAGATATTCAACGCCCCCTACTTCGTCAAGCATATCCTGTTGTTTCAGCTTGTTGGTCAGGGTTATCAGGTCGCACTTTTCGTTTTTCTCAAAAAGCGTGCACAGAGCGGAAAAAATTTTCCTATGGGTATCGTTGTAGAAAAAATCTTCCTTCAGGGATTCAAAGGCCTCTATCTTTGCCGTTTCGCTGATTAGCATACAGCCGAGAACGGCTTTTTCGGCCTCTAAACTTTGTGGCGGGATTTTATCGGTGAATGCTGAATTTTTCCTCTTTACGGGCATTTTATTTTTCTCTCACGACCCATATTTTTACTTCACCCGACACTTCTTCGCTAAGTCTTATGGGAATTTTATATATCCCGAGTTTTTTGATAGGTTGTTCAATCAAAATCTGGTGTTTGTCAATCTCAACGTTTTTCTGTTTGCGCACTGCTTCCGCAATATCTTCCGAAGTTACAGCTCCGAAAAGTTTATCGTCCTGGCCCGCTTTGGCATTAATGGTTATAGAGGCGTCCCGAAGAGCGTTTCTTATCTCCTTCGCATGGGACAGAATCTTTTTCTTTTTTGCCTCAAGCATCTGCTCATGGTCTTTCAACAGCCTGATGTTCTGTCCGGTCGCTTCCACGGCAATTCCCTGGGGTATGAGGTAATTTCTCGCATATCCCGTACGGACTTCTTTTATTTCCTCTTTTTTGCCCTTCCCCGGCAGGTCCTTTATGAATATCACTTTCATTATTTTTCTCTGTTTAGCGTATAGTCTGAAAATTAGCGTATAGCGTACAGCGTTTAGCGTATAGTTAAAAGCTTTTTGTACTTTTCACATTCTTTTATGTTTTTCCTATACGCTCTACACTTTTTTTATACTTTTATAAAAGGCAGAAGCCCGAGAAGACGGGCTCTCTTCAAAGCCTGCGAAAGCATTCTCTGATGTTTCGCGCATACGCCTGTTATCTTGGGAGACAGGATTTTACCCCTGCCGCTGGTGAATCTTCTAATCCTGCCCGTATCTTTGTAGTCAATCTCTTCTGTGTTGCTTTTGCAGAACTGGCATATCTTAATTCTCTTTTTGGTCGGCATCTCCCGTTTCCTCCTTTTCGGAATTTACATTGGCGGGCGGCTTGTCAAGAAACTGGAAATCTTCCACCACAACTTCAACGGTAGACCTTTTTTCATTTTCCTGCGTTTCCCATTTCCTGTACTGCAGCCGTCCTTCCACAAAAATCAAACTCCCCTTTTTCATGTATTCGGCGCAAACCTCGGCTCTTCTTCCCCAAACGACAAGATTGAGAAAGCATGTTTCTTCCCTCTTCTCTTCTCCCGTCACAAATTCTCTGCTGGTGGCAAACCCCAGTGTCGCCACAGCTTTTCCGTTTGGCGTATATCTTAATTCAGGGTCTCTTGTCAACCGGCCTATAAGAAAAACCTTATTTAGGTTCGGTCCCGGCATTGGCAGTTTCCTCCTTCTTGATTTCGGGCAGTCTTTTCCTCTGTATGAACATGTAGCGCAGTATGTTTTCCCTTCTTCTCATCTGCGGTTCGGCAGAGAGCATAACTTCAGGGGAAGCCCTGAAATAAAAGAGATAGTAGACCGCCTCCGTCTTTTTCTTAATCGGATAAGCGAGATGTTTTTTGCCCCACAGCTCTTTTCCCGCCATTTTGCCTCCGGCGGCAGATATCTGCTCTTCTATGTAAACCGCCTCTTTTGCCAATTCTTCTTCCGATATATCCGCTTTCAGAAGAAAACAAGCCTCATATTGTCTTTCCATTATTTCTCCTCGCATGTATTTAAGTTAAAAGGTAGAAATCAAAAGTCAAAATTACAGATTAAAAGTAAAAATTTTACAGTCCTGTTTTCTTCCAGTTTTAACTTTTACCCTGTGGTTTTTACTTTTAAATTTTCACTTTTCAGTTTACATCCGCAGGCAACACATTTGACTGAGGATTTACAGTTTAATTCTTATAAGCATTAGTCCAGCAAACAATATATTATATCTGTTTTGAATAAAAAGTCAATACACTTCATATATACACATACAAACAGAGTTGGAGTGTTGCATGTGAAAAAATTAAGTGCCTGTTTGATATTTTTGGATACTTTTTGAAGGAGGATTGGCTTAATTTATTCAACCTTTCCTTCCGGCACAAAATTAGGATAGACTTCAGAACGCCATAGAAGAGGAATATTGCAGTCCAGAGCGGTGTTATAAAAACCTTCCCGGTTTACGTATGGCAACGCCTAACTTAAAGTGCTTGGGACTGTTGCTCCTTATTGTAATATGAAGCGTATTAGTTCCCGCCGTATTCCAGAATAGCGGAAGCTATGTCTGCGAAAAACATTTCTCCGCTCTTGCGGATGCACGGCATTTCGCAGTAATATTCAAGTCTTTCGCGTGAGAGGCGCTTGATAATAT
Organism: uncultured bacterium; assembly: GCA_964486345.1. GTDB lineage: Bacteria > Ratteibacteria > UBA8468 > B48-G9 > JAFGKM01 > JAFGKM01. The sequence goes on along the minus strand of CAZAMK010000003.1, from coordinate 2,965 downwards.
CACGTATCCACTTTTTGTTTTCCGCCCCGCGTATGATGAATATCTCTTTTCCGAGCAAATCTTTTCTTTTATATCCGAGCATCTGCAGAGCGGAGGAGTTTAAATCAAGTATCATCATGGTCTTCATATCAACCGCGATGATGCCGTCGGGGAATTGTTCAAGTATATTTGGAGCGAATTTTTCCAGCAGTTTTAAGGACAAGACCGTTCTCCTCTAAAACCTGCTAAAATCTATTTTGCGATAAAATCCCTTATTATGGGAAGAAGCTTCTGGATGTTGTACGGTTTGGTAACATAGAAGTCCGCCCCGAAGTCGTAACCCTTGACCTTGTCCTCGTCTTCGCTTTTGCCCGTAAGCATTATTACAGGGACGCGTTTGCTCTTAAGCCCTGCCTTTATCCTTTGCAGGACTTCCCATCCATCCATCTTGGGCATTACCACGTCAAGGATAACCATGTCGGGTTTTTCCTCGCGGAATATCTTCAGTCCTTCCTCGCCGTCCGGCGCGCCGAAAACAACGTATCCGGCCGATTTCAGCGCCATGGAAAGCATCATGAGCGCATCCGGTTCGTCTTCCATAATAAGTATTTTTTTCTGTGCGTTTTTCATGTTGTCTTGGATTTTATCATACTTATAAAGAAAAAACAAGTTTTAAAGGTTACCTTGGTATACTGCTCAAATTTGAAATAATTGCGCAAAAATGATATAATACAAAGGGTAAAAAAGCAGGCGGGAGGAATTATTATCATATCGCAATATTCTATCCTCTCCCTCCTGCAGAAATGCAATTTCCGGGGGAATATGATGAGGGAGAAAGCGGAGTATCTTGTAAAGATTACGGGTGAGAGCATAAAGGGATATGTCGTAGAAGATAAGATATGGCAGGGCGCGACATCCACCGTCTACAGGTGTTCAAGTGAAAACGGGAATGGCCGTTACGGCAAAATACTTGCGATAAAAGTCCTGCATCCGTACAGAAACCAGCCCCAGCATATAAAACAGTTTTCCCGGGAAGCCAAGATACAGGCAATGTTCAGCCATGAGAACATCGTAAAAGTTTACGGCCTGGCAAAAAAGGATGCGATTCTGGGAATTTTCATGGAATACGTGAACGGCGTGAGTTTAAGGATGGCCGCCCAGAACGGGGAGCTCACTGCGGAGTGGTTCATCAGATTTTTCCTGAAACTGGCGGAGACCGTTGAGCATATACACAAAAGAGGGGTTGTGCATAACGACCTGAAGCCGGAGAACATAATCGTAACCAGAAACGGAGAGATGCTAAAACTCACCGATTTCGGCTATGCGGAACAATTGAGGGGATGGTTCAAAAAGGAGTTGTCCGCCGGAGGCACCGAAAAATACATGGCGCCCGAAAGGGCAAGGGGCGCATTTGACGAAAGTAGCGACGTATATTCTTTCGGCGTTCTGCTTGACGAGTATCTGAAAGACAGGCTGCAGAACGAAAGGATTTATCTGATAATTGCAAAGGCTACGGAGAAAGAGCCGTTCAAAAGATATGCATCCATGGCAGAGGTAAAGGAACAGCTCCAACGACTGTATGTGGAATTAACCTCATAAATGAGAATAGGCATAGTATCCGATATACACGGTAACCTTGAAGCCGCAGAATCCTCCCTTCTTTTCCTCGGCGGTAAAACGGATTTCATAGCCGTGACGGGCGACGTTGTCGGCTACGGTCCCGACCCTGAAGAATGCGTTGAGCTTGTTGCAGAAAAAGCCGGTATCGTAGTGAAAGGAAATCATGAAGAGGGCATCATAACCGGAAATCTCTCAAGGTTTAAAGAAACGGCACGGGTTGCCCTTGAATGGACCCAGTCCCGCCTTTCTTCTGCCTGCAAATCAAAACTTGAAGTCTTCCCCGAAAAAGACGTGAGGGAAGAATGCCTATTCGTCCACGCCTCTGTTTCCGACCCGATTTTCAAATACCTGCTGAATAAGGAAGAAGCGGATAAAGAATTCGGGATTCTGGACAAAAAAATCTGTTTTTTCGGGCATACCCACATGCCGGGCGGCTTCAAAAAAAAGATGGACGGCGGTGCAGAGATTATCCGCACCGATTTCAGCGGCAGGCTTGAAGTCGGCATTGAAGACGGATTTTCTTACCTCATAAACGTTGGGAGCGTCGGCCAGCCGAGGGACGGCTTTCCTTTTGCCTGTGCCGCAATATACGATACAGAGCTTAAGGCCGTTACTCTGCACCGAATAGAATATCCTCTGGAAATAACGAGAAAAAAGATAATTGAGAGGGGGCTTCCGTCAGTTCTTGCCAGAAGAATAGTGCAGGGTATATAGCCCCTGTTTTCTTCACGCATCAGCAAATCAGGTCATACTATCGTTATACGGGAACTTTGTTCCCGGTATATGCAAACAAGAAGAGACTTTATTTGCGTTAAACAATCGTATATCCATCGTATAGCAATTGTATAACGGAACCGCAGGTTCCTTCTTCTCTGGACAAAACGGTTTTAAAAATACCTCCGTTGTGGTATTATTAAAAGATGGGTAAGAAGATAATGAGCGGCAAAGAGATTGACAGGATTGTGAGGAAAAGCGCCGGAGTTATTGAGAAAGAGATGGGGTTTTCCGACCTTGCCATAATAGGAATAAGGAGAAGAGGGGCCGTCCTTGCTGACAGGCTGGCGGAATGTTTTACCGGAGCCGAAGTGCCCGTCGGATACCTTGACATAAACCTATACAGGGACGATTTCAGCAAAATCGGAGCGCATCCGGTACTGTCCGAAACGGAGGTGCTCTTCAATATAGACGACAAGAAAATTCTTCTTGTGGACGACGTGTTGTTTACCGGCAGGACCATAAGGGCCGCCCTTGATGCGCTCGTGGACCTTGGAAGGCCGGCGCTCGTCAGGCTCTTCGTTCTTATTGACCGGGGGCACAGGGAACTGCCCATCAGGGCCGATTACATCGGAAAAAATGTTCCCACATC
>CAZAMK010000002.1:11681-19591 GCA_964486345.1 uncultured bacterium | reverse complement strand
ATACCCGAGCAGATGGCATGTTTCTTTCCCGAGCGTGTACTCCCTTACAAGCCCCTCCTGTATAAAAACGCCCGGCAAGTTCAGCGCATTTTCCTCTATGAGAGCAACCTCTTCCTGCGTAAGCTTCCTTTTCAGAAAAACCCTGTCAAAAGGATTTCTATAGCTCACCTTGAATTTTTTAAGTATTTCAGACCTGTCCACGGAGATAATCCGGGCAATAACAGCCGCCTCTTTTTCCGGGGATTCAAGGTCGTGAGGCACAAAGACAAGGTGGAGAGATGGCGCGTCTTTTGCGAGTACTCTCATGTTGCGGTCGTAGATAATGCCCCGCGGAATACCTGTGTCAACGGTTCTTATGCAATTCCTGTTTGAGAGATTCCTGTAATAGGGATACCTTATAACCTGAAGGTAGAAACCTTTCAGTATAATCACCGCCAGCGCAATCCTTGTCAGATTGATAAATACTCTTTCTTTCTCCATCTCAATTTTCTCATCCCGAGTTCAATTATAAAAAGAATCAAAGCGTTGCATAAGGAGAATAACAGCGAATATTTCAATATGGCGCTTCCTCCCCATAAAAATCCCTTTTGATACTCAAACAGAAAAATCAGCAGGTAAACCATGCTGGAAACAAATGCGCCGGCAAACCTTCCCGCTATGCTCTTCGGCACCAGAAAACAGTTCAGGTAAACGATAAACAGGAAAATAATGCTTGTCTTACCCGGCACGCCTTTTGATATAACGTCGTAAATAATGCCCATAAAAAAAGCCAGAACAAGGGCAATTTCAGCGTCTCCTTCCCATGCAACGATGAGAAGCCACACGAGAAAAAAAGACGGGGCGACCGCAGTTTTCAGATAATTAAGAACAAAGACCTGCAAACCGCTTATGATAAGAAACTGTTCGGTTAACCTCACCAGTTTTTTATTCACCTGCCAGTACCTCGTCAATGCCCGAAAAACAACCGTACGGCTTTATGTAAATTTTAAGGAACAGAGTATCAGACTCTTTCTCCATCTTCGCAACCTCTCCGACTTCTATCCCCTTGGGATAAAAATCGCTGTACCCTGAAGTTAAAATCTTATCGCCTTTCTTCACTGCGCTGTCTAAAGGGATATACCGCAGGAAAAGGAAAGGAACGCTCCCTCCTTCCAGCACGCCTATCTCCCTGGTGCTGTCTACAATGACGCTTATTTTAGACTTGGAGTTGAATATTGTTATCACGGATGATGCCGTGCTCCACACACTGCCTATCCTGCCTATGAGAAACAGCTCTTTTGAAACGACCGCCATATTCTCTCTCAATCCTTCACGCGTACCTTTGTTGATAATTATTTCTGCAGGAAAAGCAAAAGGTTTGATGGAAACAACTTCGCTTACGGTAAACTTTCTAAGGGAAGGTTTTTCCGCTTTTATGTCAAGGATTTCCCTCAATCTCTTATTCTCCGCAACCAGCTCCTCATAGCTTATTTCCTTCACTTCCGGATGCGGCCCGTTTTCAATAGCCCTGCGCTCCCTTACATAACCTATGTTTATGATAAGTAGGGATAAAACAAGCCCCAGCACAAATATGATTTCTCTTCTAAAGCGCCATAACATGTCATTTATTTTAAAAACATAGCGTATAGCGTGGAGCGTTTAGCGTATAGTCTAAAACTTTTTGTTTTATTGTTTTTCCTATGCGCTATTTGCCATATGCTATATGCTGTTTTTTCTGTTAGTCCTGTGGGAACTGTTTGAAATAATTCGTCTCCTCAAGCATCTTGCCTGTGCCTCTCACAACGGCCGTCAGAGGGTCTTCCGCCACAATAACCGGCAGTTTGGTTTCCTGCGATATAAGCTTGTCAATGCCTTTCAGCAGAGCTCCGCCTCCGGCAACGGTAACCCCTTTTTCAATAAGGTCGCTGGATAACTCCGGAGGCGTTTCCTCAAGAACGTCCCTTATTGAATTTGCTATCTGGGAGAGCGTATCCTTCAACGCTTCCCTGATTTCTTCGGAATTTATTTTGACCATCTTGGGAAGCCCCTCAACAAGGCTTCTTCCGTTTACATCCATTGTAAGTTCATCCTCAAGAGGGAAAGCCGAACCTATCTTTATCTTAATCTCCTCGGCTGTTCTTTCTCCTATAAGAAGGTTGTATTTCTTCTTCATGTAATCTATAATAGACTCGTCCATTTCATTCCCAGCAACCCTCAAGCTCCTTGTCAGGACAATACCGCCCAGAGAGATTACGGCCATTTCTGTCGTACCGCCTCCTATATCAAGGATAAAACTTCCGCACGGCTCCGCTACGGGAAGGCCCACTCCTATTGCCGCCGCCATGGGCTCCTCTACAAGATGAACCAGCCTTGCCCCCGCCTTGAGGGCCGTTTCCTTAACGGCTCTTCTCTCAACGCTTGTTATGCCCGAAGGAACCGCAATGATTATCCTGGGAGGAAGGACAAAACGGTGCCTCGGATTTTTCGCTTGCTCAATAAAATACTTGAGCATTGAACCGCAGGCTTCAAAATCCGCAATAACACCGTCTTTCATCGGTTTCATTGCAATAATGTTTGACGGCGTTTTGCCGAGCATCCTCTTTGCCTCGTTGCCGACCGCCACAACTTCCTTCGTAGCAACGTTTATCGTCACTATTGAAGGCTCCTGGAGTATTACCCCCTTGCCGTTGACAAACACACAGGTATTAGCCGTTCCCAGGTCTATACCCATGTCATTAGAAAAAAACCTCATAAACCTAATCATGTCTCTCTCCTTTCTATAAATAAGCGTATAGCGTACAGCGTTTAGCGTATAATTGCCCCCTAACCTTTAATCCTCGCCCCTTGTCCCGATTTTCGGGATCCCGTACTACAAAGTCGGGAGGAGAGAAGGTTGTGGTGAGAGGTGAAATCTTTTCTATACGCTCTACGCTAACCGCTAAACGCCGTTTTTGCTTAAAATATTATTCCTCTGCCAATTTGTAGACGACGTCTCCTTCGTGCACCTTCCGGTCAACCTTAAATCCTATATCGTCCCCCGCCTTTGCGGCATCAATCGGGCCATGCTCCATCTGCATTGAACTTACCACCTGCGTAAAATCCTCGCTGTGCCCCTTGATGTGCACGCTGTCTCCATTCTTCAATTCACCCTTTTCAACCTTCATGGCCGCTACAGAGATGTGGTTAAAATAATGGGAAATCCTGCCTATCTCAATTTCCTTCATTATCCCTCACCTCCCCGGTTTCGTTTTCATAAAGAATTTTTACGAAAACATTCACAATATCCCTGTCAAACTGGATTCCCGCCCATTTTTCAAGCTCCTTAATAGCCTGTTTCTTTGTAAGTCCTTTCCTGTAAGGCCTCTCCGACACCATGGCGCTGTAGGAGTCCGCAACTGATAGAATCTTTGCGAAAAGCGGAATTTCATCACCTTTTAATCCGGAAGGATATCCCTTGCCGTTAATCCTCTCATGATGATAAAAACAGGTGTCCATCTCCTCCTTTCTCAATCCGAGCGGCTCCAGTATCTTTATAGTCATTGAGGGATGCTGTCTTATAAGCTCAATCTCCTCATTGTTGAGCGGCCCCGGCTTAAGAAGCACCGAGTCTTTGATGCCGAGTTTGCCGAGGTCGTGCAGGTATGAGGAGTTCCTTAAAATTTCAATGTCCCGTTCTGAAAGGTCCATCTCACGGCCGATCAGACACGCATAATACGCGACCTGTTCGGAATGTCCCTTTGTGTAAGCGTCCTTCGCTTCAAGGGAATTGACAAGCGACCTTATTGAATTAAGATACGATTCCTTTACCACGTCAAACAGATTTGCGTTCTCTATGCCTATGCCGGCCTGTATCGCAAAGACCTCAAGAAACTTGATTTCCTCTTCCTTAATCTCCCTGCCTCCGGGAAATTCAACGTTTATGAAGCCTATGGCTTTTTCCTTGCCGCAGAGAGGTATTTTTATTTCGCAGTTTTTCAGTTTATCCACCCGAGCTCTTCTGCTTTTGAAAATGTCCGCAACGTCTTCATGCCTGACGCTCAAAGAAATTTTATCCTTTGAATCGTTTTTTGAAACATTCTTCCTCAAAAAAAGATTTTCCCCCTCGGCTCCGGCAATATATACGGCAATCTTTTCCGGCTGGAAAATACTATCCATTATTGAAACGACTTTGTCCAGCAGTAAATCAAGGCTTGTCAGGGAAACGAGAACGCGGTTCAACTCAAGGATAGCTTCTATCATTTTGAATTTTGAAATTTCCCCGGTGAGCGTCCCGGATCCAAGGCTCCTTTTTACGGCAAACAACAAATCCCTGATAATAAGCGGTTTTACGAGAAAGTCGGTAGCGCCGGATTTAAGAGCCCTGACGGCGTTTTCCACGGTTCCAAAGCCTGTTATTACTATAACGGGGATTTCTTTGTTCTTTTCCCTTATCTTTGTCAGCATGTCAAAACCGTTCATCGCAGGCATCTGAAGGTCCAGCAGTATGAGACTGCATCCGTTTTTTTCAAAACTTGCCATCCCCGTTTTCCCGTCCGAAGCCATTGATATTTCGTATCCTTCGCTTTCAAGCGCGCTTCTGAACAATTCGCAGATACCCCTGTCGTCGTCAATTACAAGTATTTTCTGTTTATCCATTTTTATCTTTATCCGTAGGCAGAGTGATAACAAAATTCTTTGCCGAAGGCAGGAGCATGCAATTGAAGCTTCCGCCGTGCGATTCCAGTATTTTCCTCGCAAGCACCACCCCGATGGAAACGGAGCTCCTCGTAGCCGCATTAAAGGGGATAAACACATCCTCTGAATTGTTGAAATTGATTTTGCTGCCGTTTTCGGTAATGCTTATTTCAAGGTTCTCCTCTTTATTGTCAAAAGACAAGTTAACAATTCCTCTGCCGTCGGTATCTTCATTTATGAAATCCAGTATATAGCCGAACGCCTCCTTTATCTTTTCCGGGTCGGCGGGAACAAAGATTTTATCCTGTCCTGCAAAATTGAATTTTATGCCGCCGTCCTTGCATATCTCGCTTATCCGCCCGCTGCACAATCCCACTATATCCACCCTGCTCGTTTTCAACTCCATTGAATCCGCCAGTTTATTTATCTTCTCTATTATTTCGTTTATTCTCTGAACCTCCGACTGCATGACCTCGGAAAAGCTTGTCCTGAATTCTCCGTCATCGTATTTTGAGGGCAGCATCTGCGCAAACGCCTTTATGGCCACAAGCGGATTTTTGAGCTCGTGTGACAGGCGTGAGGCGAGAGAAGTCCAGTATCTGTTTCTTTCCGTATCCTTTTCTCTCCTTTCAACCTCCTTGATGAACGTCAGATTCTGAAAAATTGCAAGCGCCCCGCTTATATCCCCCTTTTCGTCCCTTATCGGATTTGTGCTCAAACCGATTAATATATTCCCGGGTTTATAATTAATTTCTATCCTGTTGAACGCCTCCCCCGATTTCAGTGCCCTTCTCATGAAATCCGCTATCTGCGACCCCGCCTTTTCTACGGGCTTGTCTCTCAATTCATCGTATTTCATCCCTGAAATCTCTTCGGCGTAAGAGTTAAAAATAATTATCCTGCCATCCCTGTCAACCGTTATTATACCCGTGGGTATATTGCGCAGTATCGCATCCTGGTAATCCTTGCGGAAAGAGATTTCACTGTAAAGGAACGAATTCTCAAAGACCGCGCTAAGGTAATCAATTATCACGCTTAAAAAGTATATCTCGCCCACAGTCGTAACAAGCCCGGTAAGTTTACCGCCGGCCATTAAAACGCCTATAAGTTTCCCGTTAAGGGTTTTTATGGGAAAAGCAAGGCGGCAGTGCAGAACTTCCATAAAGTTGCGGCATTCGTAGGAAACATCTTTTTCCGCATAGAGATTAAGTATCCTTCTCTGTGAAAGGAACCATGTTATCAACGGGTGGTCGTGCGTAATTTTCAATTCGTTGAAAACGTCTCCCATTCCGATAGAAGCGGCCGGCGTGAAATTTTCATTGTTGCGCAGAAGCAGAAGCATATTGTTGAAATAAAACCGTTTTTTAAGCGCCTTCAAAATCTCAATTCCGGTCCTTTCGGTATCGGGGAAATTTTCGGCCACCGTCTGAAAAAGGTCCTGGAAAAAAGACTCTTTGTTGCCGTCTTCCCTGATAACGGCCCCTGTATTCATGCTGTCCGGCTTTTCTTTCAAGATTTCGTTCTCTTTCAGAAGTTTTTCCCTCTCAACGGCTCTTTTGACCATATGCTTTATCCGTTCCGAGTCAAAAGGTTTTTCCACGATATCAAAAGCCCCTGATTCAACGGCAAGGATCGCATTTTTATCAACGGACGGAACAAGCTTCACCACCGTCAGGGTATGGTCTCGTGAAAGCAGTTTTGCCATAAGCCCTGCGGAATTGGTTTCGTTCAACTGCGAATCCAGGAAAACAAGGGACGGCCTCCTCTCCGAAACGACATTCAAAGCGGACTCGGGAAGCACCTCCTCCACCAGGCAATCATCCTGCAGGATAACCTTAAGCGAAAGAGCGACGGTCTTATTCTCTGTTATAATCAGTATATAATTCATCCGGATTTTCTCCGCCGCCGAGAGGAAGGTCCACTATGACCCTCGTGCCTTTTCCTTCGGCGCTTTCCACCTTTATACTGCCCTTATGCTCGTCTATTATTCTTGTCACAATCGCAAGCCCGAGCCCCGTTCCTTTCTCCCTTGTGGTGAAGAACGGCTCAAATATCTTGTCAATGACATCCTTCTTTATGCCGCAGCCGGTGTCATTTATCTCAACCCTCACGCCGGCGCCGTTTTCTCCGGCTCTTATTTCTATAACACCTTCCGAACCAAGCGACTGGGCGCTGTTAATGCATATGTTCAGAAACGCCTGCTTTAATTTTCCCTCGTCGCCTTCAAGATAAAGGATGTCGGAACAATAATTCTCTTTTATTTCTATCTTTTTGTCAGGGAACTGCGCAGATAGCAGGAGGGCCGTGGTTTTCAGAACCTCTATGAGGTTTACCTCCTCAAATACGGCTCCCCTCGGTTTTGCAAAAACAAGTATCTGCTCAATAAGGGAGTTTATCCTTGCAACCTCCTTTATCGTCAAAGAAGAAAACATCTCCCGAAACTCTTTATCATTATATCTCTCCGGAAGCAAATGTGCAAAAGTTTGTATGGAAACCAGCGGGTTTTTTATTTCATGCGCAATGCCCGCCGCCATAATCCCCAGAGAGGCGAATTTCTCCGCGCGCTTTATGCCTTCTTCAAGTTCGTTGATATGGGTGACATCGGCAAAAATAACCTGGGCGCCGAACATATTCCCGTCCCTGTCTGAAAACAGGGATGAATTCGCGTCAAGGGAAATTTCCTCCCCGTCCTTTTTAATGCCGAACTTAAGATGCCTCAAACTTTTTTTCTTTTCAATGGAATAGGAAAAAATCTTTTTTATTTCGTCCGGAAGGGTTTCGCCGAAATGTCTTCCTTCAGCCTGTCCCTTTTCCATGCCGATTATTCTTTCCGCCTCCCTGTTGACGACGGTAACCAGGCCTTCCGCATCCGTGCCGATAACTCCTATGGGCAAGTTTTCCAGAAGTGATTCCTGGTATATTCTCACCTTTTCAAGCTGTTCATAAAACATAAAATTCTGCACTTTGAGAGAAAGGTAATGGGAGAGCCGCGCAAAAATTTCCTCGTCATGGGGCGTGTAAAATTTTCCGGAGCTTTTTTCCCCGAAGCATAAAATCCCGAAGAGCTTCTGCTCGCTCAACAAAGGTATCGCCATTTCCGTCTCAAGCTCCTCCATCTCCGCGATGACAGCCCTGTTTTCATCGCTCGGTATCCTTCTTTCAATTTCGCCTTTTACCAGAGGAGACAGCCGTCTGCCGAGAACTTTTTCCATATTTGCCGGATAAACGTACTTTTCGGCCGCATCCGTCTCCTGCAT
>CAZAMK010000002.1:0-11671 GCA_964486345.1 uncultured bacterium | reverse complement strand
GGACTTTGAGATAAGCAAATAGGCTTTCTTTTCGCCTGGCATCATGAAATAAACCTTTCCATATTTTATGCCCACGCTTTCAAGAATTGTCCGCAGACAGCTGTCAATGAAAACTTTCATGTCTCCGGCGGTATAGAGTACCCTTTCAAGACCGGCGAGAAGGTCTTCCGGGGAATATTCCATTTTGAACAGGCCGTAACTGACAAAATCGTTTATCTTCCTCCTTACCGGTTCAAAAGTAAAAATGACAACCAGAAGGGCGAGCGTTTCGGGCAGGAGGGATTCTGCGGGAATCTGCGGAAAAACCAGCCATTGAAAGATGAACAGCGATACGTTATAAATAAGGAAGGCAAAAAGTACGATAAAAACGTACGAAAGCCCCCTCTGCATCACAATTGACACGTCAAGAATCTTGTATTTGGCTATCCCGTACCCGATGATGCCGTTCATTATCACCACGCCCAGCGGGCTGAATTGGGCAAGCACCTGCGTTTTCAGAATTATATGCAGAACAAAGTTGCACAAAATCACATAAAGAAATCCGAGAAGACATCCTAACAAAATGTATTGAATTTCGGCTTTCGCCAGGCCTTTTTCAGTTTTCAATTTCTTAAGCAGAATGGTAAAAGCATAGCCTGCGACCGTCAGGAAGGAAACAAAGTACACAAAAAAAGGCCATCCGTAAGTTGCGTTCGGCATATTTACGGCGCCGGCTCTCTTTATAATAAGTTCCCTGATAAAGGAAGGGAAAAAACCGAGAGCAAAGTTTACTGCCGTCAACAAAAACATCAGCAGAAATCCCTTCTTTTTTAAAAAGGACAGCTCCTTCTCTCCGATTGAATATACCAGCGATACCAGATTTAATGTGACAATGCTGCCTATTATAAAAGCCGCCCTTATCCATATTTCCGCAACAGACGGAGTCTTCGCGTTGACAATAAACAGAATAACTATGTTCCAGAGAGCTATATTTATCCCGAGAATAGAAAAAATCCTGTTGGAAAGACGCTTGGGATTGCTTTTATAAACAAGATAAATAATTAGAGCATTGAACAGAAGGGTAAATATCAGAGTTACCGTCGTAATGTTCACTCTAAACTCCTTATCAGAACGGAGGAATTTGCGCCGCCGAATCCATGCGAATTCACCAGAGCCGTTTTTATACGGTTCACCCGCGGATAATTCGGCACGTAATCAAGGTCGCATTCAGGATCGGGAAATTCATAATTGAGCGTGGGCACTATCACGTCTTCCTTCATCCCCATGACAACCGAGATTATCTGCAGTACTCCGGCGGCGGAGTAAGGATTGCCTATATGCCCTTTTATGGAACTGACCGGTATCCTGTAAATCGCAGAACCGAATACCGCCTTAAGCACGTTTGTTTCGCATAAATCAAGTATTACGTCGGACGGAGCATGCGCGGAGATATAACTCAATTCCGCAGGGTTCGCATCGGCATCGGCGAAACATTTCTGTATCGCCCTTCTCAACCCTGAACCCGCCATCTCATCTTTGCCCTCTATGCTCTGCCCGTACCCGGCAACCTCCGCATAGATGCCGGCATTTCTCGCAATGGCGTGATTCATCTCCTCAAGTATCAATACCGCAGCTCCCTCGGACAGAACGCCTCCGTCCCTCATCCTGTCAAATGGCCTGCTTGCCTTGCCGGGATGTTCGTTTTTTGACATAATGTCGGCGGCGCACAAGGTAGCCAGCATAAGCGGGGTTACAGGACAATCCGACCCGCCGGCAATAACTACCGGTGCATCTCCATTTTTTATCAGCTGGTAGCCGTTTCCGACTGCATCCATACCCGAAGCGCATCCGGTGGAAACCGTCAGGTTGAAACTTTTTAAGCCCAGCACGTCCGCAATCTCCCCGGACGGCGCGTTGGGAACGCTGATGAAAGACGATACCGGATTTATCCTGTCAAGCCCTCTGGAATAGAGAATCTTGCACTGGTCCTCCATCGTTTTAAAATCCGTGCTGGATATGCCCATAACTATTCCGGGGCTTTCTTTTTTCAAATCTTCCGGACCCAGCAGAGCGTCATCAAGAGCCATCATGGAGCAGGCAACCGCAAACTGGGAAAACCTTGCCATCCTCCTTGCCTTTTTCCTATCAATGTATTCTTCCGGATTCCAGCCCGCAACCTCCCCCGCTATGCGCACGGGAAACTCCGAAGCGTCAAAAGCCGTTATTCTTTTTATCCCGCACTTGCCGGTTTTTAAAGAATACCAGAAATCCTCTTTCCCTATACCGTTGGGTGCAATCACACCCACGCCCGTTATGGCAACCCTGCATCTCTTCATTCACTGCCCTCGTTTATCCCGAACCCTTTAAACCTCGGGATTCGTGGTCCGGATTTCGTGGTTCGTGAAATACCTTTCATTACTTTTGTCTTTTCCCGAATCCCCAAACCCGAGTCCCTATCCCCGTTATTTACATGTTTTCGCCCTGCGATTGATGGCTTCTATTTCCGCCTCCAGTTCTTTCCTGTTTCCCGAGTAAAAATAACACCTGTTTTTGCTTAAAAATTCCTGCAGTGAAGAAAATTTTGTGCATCCGTATAAAAGATATGCCTCGTCGGAAATAGACGTTTCAATCCCCTCTTTGCGCAGGTCTCTTTGAAACTTTTCGGTTTCCCGCGCAAATTCCTTGAACGGCATCCCGTTTATCCTGTAAGGAAGAGGCTTCCAGAAACTGGGAGGGAAAAGAGATTTTATCTGATAAGTCATCACTTCCATAGGATATGTCTCTTTATCGTCAAAAGCAAAGTTGAATCTTTCGGGATGCTTGAACCACATAGTTCCCGGGTATATGCCCGAAAACTGAACGAGCACAGAATCAGGCCTCGCATCTTTTAGAAAAGTCAGCGTCTTTTCTCTCGTCTCCTCCGTCTCAAAAGGAGCGGGATAAATAACGCTCACCACGGCAAAAATGCCGGCTTCTCTGCAATTCTTAATAACTTTTTTAGCCTGCTCCATGTTAATCTTTTTGTTCATACCTTTTTCAAGAACGGTTTCATCGGCGGATTCCAATCCGAAGAACAGTGATTCGCATCCGGATTTTTTCAACACCTTAAAATCAGTATCAAAATCATTTATGTGGCCGAAACTTGTGTATTTCACGTCAATTTTTTCATTGATTATTTTTCCCGCCGCTTCGGCCATTAAACCTGCTGGGGTATTGGAGCCGGCATACCTGAAAAGTCTGACTCCGTATTTGTCCCGTCCGCATTTTATTTCCTCTATTATGCGGAACGCAGACTTGCTTCTCCTTTTTCCGCTTTTCACGGGATGTATGCAGAAATGACAGCTGTTGGGACAGCCGCGGCTTTCATCAAGAACGAGTATCTTCAGTTTCTCGTTTATGCCGAGATACACTTCAGGAGAGTAGACAGGCATGGGCAGTTTATCAAGGTCTTCTATGTAGCTCCTCGGAGTCTTTATGACAGAACCGTCTTCTTTCCTGAATATCAGGTTGGGTATGTCGTCCAGCTTTTTGCCTTCGTTCACAAAACCCGCAAGGAGTTTTATCGTCTCTTCTCCTTCGCCGTAGCAAAGCGCGTCAAAAAACTCTCCCGCCTTATAAATCTCCTGCCCGAAAATATCTACCTGCGGACCCCCTCCTAAAATTTTCAGTCCGGGATGTCTCTTTTTCAAATACCTGCCTGCCTCAAGAGACCACCTGAAACCGTCTCCTGCCCAAAGTTTGAACCCCACGCATTTAATGTTCTCTCTTTCTATCAATTCATTAATATAATTTTTCATACGCAAAGAAAAGGCTCTCTTGTTTTTCTCAAGGACCCTTTCCGCAAATCTAAGTTTCAGTATCTGCCTGAAAGACGGTTTTTTGCCTTCAATAAATACATTATATGAAAACTCTTCAAGGAACTTTTTTATGTCTTCTGTGAAAACCTCCGAGAAAAGAGAGGGCTGGTTGAAATCCAGAATTTTAACCGTGTGCCCTTCATTTATGAGTGATCCGGCAAGCGCCCCCAGACCATTGTCAGGAATGAAATCGGAGAGTATTTTTGGCACTCCTGCGGCAGATATAAACAGAAAGTTTGTTTCCATAGTTAATATTATACAAGATACTTAAAGTTTTTCAAGAATTTTTTGAGACATCCTGCTTTTAAAAATTATTTTTGCGTTTAAAGCGCTTTTTACATATAATTATGCTGTTATACAAAATATAGGAGAACCGGCTCATGAAAATGAAAATAGCGGCGGCAGGGCTGTTTATGGTTTTAAGCGCTTCATTGCTGTACGGCCAGGCATTCAGGAATCCGCCTCCGGGTGCGGCCTCCATAATGCAGGCAGGCGCTTTTGCGGCACAGGCGGATGACGCTTCGGCGGTATTTCAGAACCCTGCTGGACTCATTCAGATTAAAGGGCATCAGATTATGCTCGGCTCCGATATTCTTTTCCCCGAAACAAAATATAAATCACCCGGATTCAGCGAATATACCGATTCTGAAGCGGCATACCTTCCCTACTTCTTCTTTTCAACCGATTTCAGGGGAACGGCTCCTTTAAGATTCGGGTTAGGCGTTACCGTACCCTACGGACAGAGCACCAAGTGGAGTTATGACGCCGTAAGGAACTGGTTCTATTCAGTACCTCGTTATTCCGCAATGCAGACCGTGAACATATCTCCGGCTCTGGCTTACGGAATAACTCCGGAACTTTCCGCCGGCGCGGGATTCAACATTTACAGAAGCAAGCTTGAATTAAAGTATCTTCTGCCTCCGCCTCCACCGCCTCCCGGCGAAATGCAGGCGAAAGTTGACGTGGACGGCACGGGATACGGAGGAACTTTCGGCCTTTTATACAAAACAAACGGAATCAGCATCGGGGCAACTTACAAAACCGGCTATGAAATAGACTATGACGGAGATTATTCTGTCCCGGGCGTGCTTAAGGAAGACGCGGAAACGGCGATGGATTTTCCTCCCGTGGCCTGCCTGGGCATAGCCGTATATCCCAATTCCAAGCTTAAGCTTGAATTTGATGCGGAGTGGGTGGGATATTCCTGTATGGACAAAATCCCCGTTGACATAACCGTTATACCTCCATATGAGATTGACAAAGACTGGGACGACTGCTACACCTTCGCCATAGGCGCCGAGTATAAAAAATCCGAAAGAACCGTACTCCGCGGCGGAATTGCATACCTGACCACGCCCATACCGGATTCAACGTTTGAACCGAGTATGCCCGATTCAAACAGCTGGATAATTACGGCAGGCGGGGAATTCATTACGAAAATCGGTTCTTTCAACCTCACGCTGGGTGCGCATCTTTTCAATGACAGAAAAATAGACAACGGGGGACCTTACGATGGAAAATACGAATCAAGAGGATACTTCGGGGCAGTTGAATATAAAAAAGGATTCTGATATAGACCTGAAGGCGGGCACGATTCTCGTAATAGACGACGAACTCGGACCGAGGGAATCTTTGAGAATGCTTTTCAAAAACGATTACAGGATAATCACCGCCGACTCCGGAGACGAGGGCATTAAAGCGTTCCGCGAAAACGACCCTGACATTATCATACTTGACCTTAAAATGCCAGGGAAAAGCGGGCTTGAAACTCTTGAAGAAATAAGGGAGACCGACGAAAAGGTTCCCGTGATAATATTGACAGGTTACGGGGATATGGACGCCGCAAAGAAAGCAATCCACCTTAAAACGATGGAATTCATCAGCAAACCCTTTGACATAACCGGAATAAGAAAAATGATACGGGACGGCTGTGAGAAGAGAAGGCTGGAAAAACGCTCCGAAAGACTCGTTGCGGAACTTAACACGCTTAACAGCAGTCTCAAAGAGCGCATGGGACGGCTTGAAAACATGGCAACTATCGGACAGCTCTCCGCGGAGATAATGCATGAAGTCAACAACCTGCTGACCGTAATATACGGATACGCCCAGATTCTTATGAAAGAGCTGGACGGCAGTAATCTGGCGGCGGGCAACAGAAAATACGTAAACATAATAGAGAACGAGATAAAAAGGTGCAAGAACATAACGAAAAGCGTAATCACGCTCTCCAAAACTAAGATGGAGCTGGCGGACACAGATATCAACGGCATAGCGGAAAAAATCGTTGAACTGTTTGAGAGCTCCAATATCGGGAAAGACGTGAGATTTGTCACATCCCTCACCTCCGAAATACCTGCCGTGAAAGCAGATGCAAACCAATTGCATCAGGCGATAGTGAACATAGTGCTGAACAGCATACAGTCAATAGAAGGGCCCGGCACCATAACTCTTACGACGGAATTTGAAAACGGCATAGTTTCCCTTTCAGTAAAAGACACAGGGCATGGAATATCGGGGAAGAATATAGACAGGATAACCGACCCGTTCTTCACCGAAGGCAAGAAAGACGGCGCCGGACTCGGGCTCTCAATAACGGCGAGAATAATAAAAAATCACAGGGGAAAGCTGGAGGTTAGAAGCTCTCCCGACGAGGGAAGCGAATTCATAATCTCATTGCCGGCAGCTTGAATCCGTACGCCCGCTGAAGGAACCGCGCGGCAGGACAACGGAAGAGATTGTTTCTTTTACCGGCTTTCCCTTTATTAAAACGGTTGCCCGAATGCTCCCGATGTTGTAAAATGAATGTATGGCTGACAATACCGGCAGGATGATACAATTGCTTGAGAAGGAATACTCTTCCGCAAAAACAGGGTTGAAGTTTGCTGACCCTTTTCAACTGCTTGTGGCTACAATACTTTCCGCCCAGACCACAGACGCGACCGTAAATAAAATAACTCCCGCCCTTTTTAAAAAGTACAAATCCCCGGAAGAATTCGCCGCGGCGTCTCTCAAGGAAATAAAAGACGCCGTGAGATCCGTGAATTTTTTCAACAACAAGGCGTCCAACATCAAAAAACTCTCGCAGATAATCGTAAAGAAACACAACGGTAAAATCCCTGACAGGATGGAAGAACTTGTTGAACTTCCCGGGGTTGCGAGAAAAACCGCCAATGTCGTGCTTTCCCAGGCGTTCGGCATAGCCGAGGGAATCGTTGTGGACACCCATGTGAAAAGACTCTCCCAGCGCACAGGTCTTAGCAAAAACAAAATGCCTGAAAAAATAGAACGGGACCTTATGAAAACCGTGCCGCGCGAAAAATGGATTTCATTCCCATTCGCGCTGATACTGCACGGCAGAGCTGTGTGCAGGGCAAAAAAACCTCTCTGCGGAAAATGCGTTATTATCAACTTCTGCAGTTATACGGACAAAACAAAATGCTGAAACACCTGTCTGAAAAATCGGTATTGCTGTTCAGGAAAAACCTTGAAGCGCTTATCCTGATTATGCTGATATCGGGATGCACCATTACCTTCGGCACAACTTCAAGCGAACCCACTTCGCACGGCTCCACATACCACTCTGTCAAAGCCGGCGAAAATCTTTTCAGGATATCAAAATACTATTACAATACGGAAACTGTCAAGGATACAATTGACGGTATAAACCGCATCAAAAGCGCAAACAAAATGGCGAGCGACCAGCTCTCCCCCAAACAGAGACTTTTAATTCCGTACACCGCAAAAAAACAGCCGTCTTATCCCCTGCTGCCCCCCGACAAGTCGCTTCAGATAGCAATGCCCCAGGACTCCTCCCCTGAACAGCCGGACGTCCAGGAATTCCGCCCAATAATCGCCGACAAGATTTTTTTGTGGCCCATTACGGGGAAAATCATCTGCGGCTTCGGCGAGCTTGACAACCAAGGGATAGACATACGTGCCGAGGCAGGGACAAACGTCCTTGCATCCGACGGCGGAAACGTGGTCTTCGCAGGAACCACGCAAAAATATCAGGAGACCGTAATAATAGGGCATACGGAGAATATATACACTGTTTACAGTCACGACCTTGAAATATCGGTAAAAGAGGGGACTGCCGTAAAAAAAGGGGATATTATCGGAAAAATTAAAAGCGGAACGACAAGAATAAGATACCTGCATTTTGAAATACGCATTGACAATATAGCAGTCAATCCCCTGATATATCTTCCTGTTCAATAAAAAAACTTTATGAAAAAAGAAATTCTTGCTGATTACGCGGTAAAACCCGGCGAAACGCTCGGAAGGAAATATCCCGAGGCAGAACATCCTTTAAGGAACCCTTTCCAGAGGGACAGGGACAGAATAATACACTCTACTGCATTCCGCCGGCTTGAATACAAAACACAGGTTTTCATCTACTATGAAGGAGATTACTACAGAAACCGGCTTACGCACACCCTTGAGGTTCAACAGCTGGCAAGAACGATAGCGCGGGTTCTTAAGGTCAACGAGGACCTCGTTGAAGCCATCTCCCTGGCGCATGACCTTGGGCATACCCCCTTCGGACACAAGGGAGAATCCGTACTGAATGAAATCATGAAGGAAAAAGGATACGGAGGGTTTGAACACAACAGCCACGGGCTGAAAGTTGTGGACGCTCTTGAAAGAAGAACCGTTCAGTACCCCGGGCTTAACCTGACATACGAGGTGCGGGAAGGCATCATAAGGCATGCCACCAGCTATGATGTTCCCAAAAAAGAGGGATTGGAGGAATTCGCAGAATTTCCTTCCGCTTCAGTTGAAACCCAGATAGTTAACCTTTGCGACGAGATTGCTTATACCTGCCATGACCTTGACGACGGCATAAAATCGGAAATAATAAAATCCAGTGACCTGAAAACCATGACGCTCTGGAGAGAGATTGAGGATATGACGCAGGAAGATGCCCCCGATCCTGGGCTGAAAAGAAGGCTGATGATAAGAAATTTCATAAACTATCTCGTAAACGACCTTGTGGAAAAGAGCACGGAGAATATTAAAAAATCAGGCGTCGGAAGCGCCGGAGACGCAAGGAAATTCAAAAAGCCGTTAATATCCCACTCTGCGGGAATGAAAATAAAACACACCGAACTAAGAAAATTCCTTGAAGACAATATGTATTTTCACTACAGGGTGGTAAGGATGGCCCAGAAGGCCGCAAGGATTATAAAAGACCTTTTTTACGCCTATCTTGACGAACCAAGGCAACTCCCGCCCGGAACCCAGATACGCCTGAAAGATGAACCCAAGGAGATTGTAATCTGCGATTATATTGCGGGGATGACTGACAGGTTTGCGCACCTTGAACACCAAAAACTGTTTGACCCTCATACTTTAGTATGAAGACGGGATCAGGGAATCGGGACCCGGGGAAAAACTTTTCACGAATCCCGAACCCCGAATCCCTGTATTAAAAATGGACGATAAAAAATTCTGGATATGCCTAAGCCTCGCAGGATTGGGGCCCGTGAGGATAAAGCGTCTGCTGGAAACCTGCGGCGCCGTTGAAAAAATCTTCCGCCTCTCCTCTTCTGAACTTGAGGAAGCAGGCATCCCCGGGAAAATTGCGCGCAATATCGTTGAATGGGAAAGACTGCCGTGGAAGAAAGAAACGGATTTCTGCGAAAAAAACGGGATATCTGTCGTCACGATACAGGATGAAGAATACCCCGCTCCCCTGAAACAGATTTTTGACCCGCCATCATTTCTCTTTGTAAAAGGTTCTCTGCCTTCCGGCAACAGCATTCTTTTTTCCATAGTGGGCACGCGCAACCCTTCGACCTACGGCATGAAAATGGCGGAAAAATTCGCAGAGGAGCTTACATACTGCGGATTTGTCATAGTCAGCGGGATGGCGCGGGGCATTGACACCGCCGCACACAACGGAGCGCTGAAAGCTGGAGGCAGAACAATAGCGGTGACAGGCTGCGGATTCGGACAGTGCTATCCCCCTGAAAATAAAAACCTGTCAAAAAGAATAGAAAATTCCGGAGCGGTAATAACCGAATTCCTGTCCGACGCGCCGCCGGAGCCTGGCAACTTCCCGAGAAGAAACAGGATTGTTTCCGGGCTTTGCAGGGGCGTCCTTGTAGTTGAAGCCGGACAGAAGAGCGGTCGTGGAAGCGCCCTCCGTGAGCGGCGCCCTGATAACCGCCCATCTTGCACTTGAACAGGGACGGGAAGTTTTCGCACTCCCCGGAAGGATTGACGCTTTAACGTCAAAGGGCGCAAACCAGCTGCTCAAGGAAGGCGCCGCGCTTGTTGAATCCCCGGATGAAATAATCGCAGGGCTGAATCTTGAGGTAAAAAAGATACGTGCGCAGGAAAACAAAATCCCAACCGGCCTGACTGAAAGAGAAAAAGCCGTCTATGACAAAATCGCCGGCAGGAAGAAAATAACCATTGACGAACTGCTTGAGGAAATGGACATGGAGCAGGCACAGCTGTTTCAAATTCTCGTCTCGCTTGCCGTAAAAAATCTTATAACCGAGCTCCCCGGCAAAATATACACTGTGGTATAGCAGAGCCTCATCCTCCGTGCAGATTTCTTCAAAAACACACCTCGTAAACCTCGTTGCATGGCACAAAAAGAAGAAAATTTCTCGCTTTTCCCGAATCCCTGATACCGGACCACGAATCCCGTATCTAAAATTCGTTCTGTTGACATTTGGCTTTTATGTTGTTATAATAATCAGACTATGGGAAGAAAAAAACAGGGCAACGGAAGGGATTCAAATCCCAAATGTCTGGAAACGAAGGTTTACGGCGGACAGAAGGTAAAAGCCGGAAATATCATCGTACGCCAGAGAGGCAGCAGGATAAAACCGGGACAGGGCGCAGGCATAGGCAAGGATTTCACCATCTTCAGTTTGGTTGACGGAATGGTTGATTTTATTGAAAGAGACGGAAGAAAAGTTGTAAATATCATCCCACTCTCTAAATGATAAAACTCTCCATAGAAGTAAAAAAACTTGAAGAAATTGAAAATCTTTCCCGTCAGGTTTTAAACAACTTTTTCACACCCGGAGAATTGGCCGGAAGCAGTAGAATAACGCTTGCAGGCAAACTTGCCGCAAAGACGTCGTTTCTCAAAAACGCAGGGCTGTCTGCCATTCCGGAACACTACAGAAAAACAGAAGTAATAAAAACTCCCTCGGGAAGACCCGCCGTCAAAATCATTGACGCGGAGCTGAACGAAAAATTTTCAAAATTTAAAACTTCCGTATCTATCTCCCACACGCAGGACACGGCAATCGCAATATGCGTATTTTATAATCCGGGTTAAAAAATGAACTTTTTCGGGCAAAAACGGCGGAAGGACACCCATAAAGGAGATTACGGACATCTGTTCATACTCGGGGGAAGCCCCGGACTTACCGGGGCGGTATGCCTGGCCGGAAACGCCGCTATGAGAAGCGGCTGCGGACTTGCGACAATAGGAATACCGACAGGACTTAACGCAATCATTGAGATGAAACTGACCGAAGCAATGAGCCTGCCGCTTCCCGAAACTCCGTCAGGGACGTTCTCGGCAAAGGCGGCCGGTCCGGCTCTTGAATTTATTAACAACAAAGCTGACGCAGTTTTAATAGGCCCCGGAATTTCAACGCTTGAAGAGACCGCGGAATTTGTGAAAGAAGTTATCCGGCAAACCGAAAAACCCGTTATTATAGACGCCGATGCCATAAAAATCATTGCGGGGGCGAAACAACTGCTTAAAAAACGTAAGAAAACTTTTATACAGACTCCACAACCCGTCGACATTAGATTTCTAAATGAAATAGAAGTAATAGATATACAAATAAACAGAGAAGAAA
>CAZAMK010000001.1:8949-21414 GCA_964486345.1 uncultured bacterium | reverse complement strand
CAATTTATCTCGTTTTCAAAGTCAATGAACGGAAAGCCGGGATAGAGGGTGATTTTTTGCTGTATGTCCGAATCCATATACCTTCTCTTTATCTTAACGGTTGTTTTCAGGGTATCTTCTTCTGTTTCAACGGTTTCCGCATCAAGCAGGTTGTCAACCCGGTATACATTGCCTATAATCCATGCGCTCATAGTGTGCGGCTTCTCCCATGAAACGTTAAGGAGGTTTCCTGCTTTTTCCGCCCGCCATGACAGTCGGTCTTCTTTTATGGAAAGACATGGTGATAGGACTTCACATTTATTCTCTTTATCGTAAAGTTCTCTTATAAGCCCCGTTTTACCGTCTATCTTTATTCTGTAGAATTCATTCTCGTATTCGTCTTCCGCAAGTTTTGCAATCATGCCGCCTCTGTCCTGCCCGCTCTTCTCAACAGAGAATGTCTTATACCCATATCCGCACAGATTCTCTGCTATAAAAGAGGTTTCACCGCCTCCCTTTTTATCAGGCGGAAGATTAATAATAGCAGTTCTTTCCCATCCAAGTGGGTTGAATACAATAATTTTTTCTCCGCTCCCGCCGGACGAAATACTTTTTACCGCTTCTTTCGTAAGAGCCTTCGCCCTGGTTTTTACTTCATCCGCCAGCCGTGCCGAATAATCATAGGATGAATGAATGGCGGAACCGTCCAGGATGTCATGGAACTGGTTGAATAAAACCTTCTGCCACAGTACTTCCATTTCCTCTTCCGGGATTTTCCCGCCTTTAAGCCCTGCCGCGGCACTTATCGCTTCAAGTGCAAATAAAAGGTTTTCACACTCCCTGTTTGCTCTTTTAATGTCGCTGTGCGTTGTATAGCATCCTTCAAATATCGTGTTCAGTTCTCCGGTAACTACAGGCAGTTTGCTTTTGTATTTTTCAATCAACCTGAAGTATCTTCCCGCGATGGAAAATTTAAGAGCGGGGACAGCGGGTTTCTTCTCCCATTGCATTTTCCTTTTTATATCTGATTCCGTAGGGCCGCCGCCATGGTCGCCTACTCCGTATAGAAAAAGGAAGTCCCGTATTTCATACTTATTGCAATATTCAGTTAATAAGGGCATTACTGTCTCCGGCGCAATTCTGTTGTTATAAACGCTGTTGAACGCGATAAGTTCTTTGCCGTCTCTGCCCTTCCAGCGGAATAAAGGCATCCCTTTCCCGCACCTCATAAAATAATAGTACTTTAAACCCGCGCCGCTTAAAGCAGAGGGGGTTGTTGCCGGATGTCCGAATGTATCAGGTGACCAGAAAATGTCCGTTTTTGTTCCCATTTTTTCACGGGCATATTTATTTGAATACAGAATGTGCCTGACTATGCTTTCGCCGTCAACTATATTCAGATCGCCTTCAACCCACGAGGAAGCAGTGACTTCCCATCTGCCTTGTTTGATTTTCTCCTGAACTTTCTTAAACAGCGTTTCGTCGGCTTTCTCAACTATCGTATATACATGCGCCTGACTCTGCGAGAAAGTCAGGTCCGGATATTTATCCATAAGCCTGTTAATTGTTTCAAAGTCCCTTAAACAGGTATTAACAGTATCTTCGTAATTCCAAAGCCAGTTCATATCTATATGCGCGTGCCCGATAAGATGAACACGGAATTGTTTGGCATATTTTCTGAAAGGTTCAAGAATCTCTTCTGCGTTTCTTATGTCGCTTAAAACCTTCTTCCAGTTTCTATCGGCAATTGCTTCGGGATTAAGAGTATTCAGCGCTTCTTCTGCGTGTTTTTTGAGATATTTGGTCTGTTCAGCGAGTTTCCATGCGAATTTTGTCTGGTAAAGGACGGAATTGAGTTCAAAAAGCAGGTCTTCCACGCTATTTATATTCAATTTTGCCCAGAAGGTTCCATACCCGTCGCCCTGGGGGGTTTTAAATACGACGAGATGCTCCTCTCCTCTTTTTGCTTTTTGCATAAAAGGGAAAGGGGTTGCAATCTTATCCGCCCAGTACTTATGGGAGTAAACCTTTTTGCCATCAATGAATAATTCAACGCCGGAGGGAAAAAGAAAAGTAAGGTCAATGTTGCTGTTTTCAGTAGATATCCCCTCAATCTCCGCAGGCAGGGTAAGTAGTTTTCTTAAATAAGCGGCCCCGTTTTTCATGGACCAGGTTATCGAAGAATTTCTTATTGTCCAGTTTTTATCGTCTATTCCTGGCAGTTCTCCGCTTTCAATACCCTGTATAAATTCCCAGTTAGTAAGGGACACGTGTTCATCAACCTTCTTCCTCAAATTCTTTACCTGTTCCTCCCATAAGCTCAATTTCCCCATATGTCCCCCTTCTGTTTTTCACACAAAAACTCCTTATAGTAAAAACTTTATATCTGCAAAAGTCAATTTTTACATTGTAATCACATCGGCCTTTTGACAGGCGGGATGAATAATTTTACAATCTTCTCTAAATTTCATTAAAGAAATGGCATGCGCTACGGTAACGGAGAATATTGTAAATGAAGGATTGCTTAAAATTGCTGGTCATAGGTGATATATATTATCTCGGGGATGCGGAATCATTAACTTCCATCCCTGAAAGAAAAGCCGGATACGGCATGGAGTTTCTGCAGAGAGTCATCAGGCGCTTTGGAGAAGAAGAGCCGGATGTGATGGTTATTCTGGGTGATATGACCGACAAACGCGGCAGTGGGGATATACGGAAAATCCTTGCGGCGGTTGAAAAATTCGGCATACCGGCGGTCATTGTCCCGGGCAACCACGACGCGCCTGGCGTCAAACCGGAGCCTCTGTTGATAAAAAATTTCCTTCTCTATCCTTTTGTTGACAGTTACCAAGAAGATGATAAATGTACCCGTAGGGAAGAGGACATTGCAAAATTCCGCCTTGCGGTTAAAAATAATCCGGGCAAAAAAATTATAACCCTTCAGCATAACCCCGTTTATCCCCTGATAGAAAGCGATTATCCGTATAACCTTCAGAATTCGGACAAAGTCCACAGGGCTTATGCGGCAAACAAAGTCATCCTGTCCTTAAGCGGGCATTACCATCCGGGGCAGAGATTAACATATAAAGACGGCGTCGGATATTTTACAGTACCCGCCCTATGTGAATCGCCTTTTCAATATGCCGTGATTGAAGTACGGGGCGAGAAAATAAGCGCGGCTGAATACGCGCTGAAAAACCCTGTCCAGTTATCCGACAACCACTGCCATTCGCAGTTTGCTTATTGTGCGGAAGACGTAACGATAGAAAAGGTGCTTGAAAGGGCTTCCATTCTGGGTATGGGCTACGTCTGTTTTACGGAGCATGCGGACCAGCTGTATCTTACGCGGGAGGAATATTCAAGTATAAAATTTCTCAAAGACTCCGGTATTATTATCTCATCCCGTAAAAAGGGTTCCGACAGGGTAAGGGCGTTCCGCAAGGCGGTTAAACAAAGCGGTTCGTCAATGGCGAAGACAGGCCTTGAGGTTTGCCCCGACGCTTCGGGAGGCATTACCCTCCTGCCGGAGGACAAAGCTGGGCTGGATTTAATCATAGGCGCAATACACTTTCTGCCGGGGGATTTTTCACAGGCGGATGAAAAAGGGATACAGAGAGGATTTATGCAGGCGGTTGAAACGCTTGTTAATAACAACATAGCTGTTTTTGCACATCCGTTCCGGCTGTTTTCACGGGGCGGAATGAATCCTCCCAAAAATCTTTTCAGGCCGGTGGCCGGCATGCTGAAAAGCTTCGGAGTGGCGGCGGAGCTTAATTTCCACACAAACAAACCTTCTCCGGAGTTTTTTGAAATTTGCCTGCTGGAGGGAATAAAAATATCATTAGGGACGGATACGCATAACCTGCTGAAAGCAGGCGAATTTTATAAGCATCTTGATTTTTTAAAAATGCTGGGAGTGTCAAAAGAAAAACTGGGAGAGGTATTATATACAATAAAAGCGGCGTAGAGCGGGTAGCGTAGAGCGTATAGAAAATAAAGTAAAAGCTGTTAACTCTACGCTAAACGCTTTACGCTGAACGCTATGTTTTAAACTCTACGCTGAACGCTCCACGCTATACGCTAAAAAATGGGTAAAGGAGACAAAAAAATGGGAAAGATACGAGCGGCTGTTATAGGATGCGGCAAGTTTGCGGAAGGACAGCATCTGCCCAACTGCGAATGGTCTGATAAGGTTGAGCTTTATTACTGCTCCTCAAGAAGCGAAAAGGGGAGAAAGACCGCGGAAAGGTTCGGCTCTCAAAAAATTACCGCAGATTACAAAGACATACTGCAAGACCCTAAGGTGGACATGGTGATTTTGAGCGTACCCCACGACCAGCATATGTTCTACATAAGGGAAACTATTAACGCTGGTAAGAACGTCCTGTGCGAAAAACCCATGACAATGACTATGGAAGAAGCGTACGAGGTCATTAAACTCGTGCGGACAAAGGGCGTAAAACTGTGCGTGGACTATAACCGCAGGTGCAGTCCGGCGATGCTGGATATAAAAAAGAAATTCATGGCGCACAGGGACAGCCCCAGAGGGAAAGCCAGGGTATATACGCAGGAGCTTAACAGACCGTTATGGGCGGAAGAGCAGAGAACGATGGTGCTAATAAGGGTAAACGACGAAAGCCTGACATACGGCGGCGTGCACATAGACTGGAAGGAAGGCGGCGGCTTAATCATAGGGGAAGGATGTCACTGGCTGGACCTGATGTCATGGCTGATTGAAGAACGTCCCGTGAGGATTTACGGCAACGGAAGCACCCGGATGAACTACGTCCTGACCGTTGAATTCGCCAACGGAGCTCTCGGATGCCTCTTTTTCTCCGCATCCGGCTCTTTTGAATATCCCAAGGAATTGATAGAGATACAACACAAAGGCAAGATTTTCAGAAGCGAATGTTTCGTTGAAAACCATTATTTCGGTTTGGGAGAGCGGACGGTAAAGACTTTCCCCACGCAGTTTGATTTCCAGCCCGACAGCGGAAAAGAAAGCGGGCTTGCAGGGTATCTGAACAAAATAGACGCCATGGGTGCGGAATATGTTAAAAAGGGTGTGTTCAACTATGTGTTTCCCGACAAAGGGCACAGAGGACTGCTCAACGCCTTCGCCGAAGCAATTATAAACAACACCCCTTCGCCGGCGGACGAAATTGCCGGCATGCGCGCGACATATCTTTCCTTAAGAGGCATGGAATCAATACGGACAGGCACAGCCCTCCCGATAAACACGGAAGAGTGGGAGATGTACGTCCATATGTAAAACAGCGGAAATTCAAAAGTAAAAACTCAAAACTCAAAGATTTTGATGCTTTATGTCTTGATTTTTAATTTTGACTTTTGACCTATAAGTTGATAAGCGGTATCACCTCGGCTTGGTGCCGGACAGGTTGGAGGGATACCTGTACCAGTCCATCACACTTTCTCCGTAGTGCGCCCAGGGGAACTTCGTCAGTGCTTTTTCAAACGCTTCGGTTATATTCTTCCCCCTTACCGGTTGTTTAAGGACGGATTTTAAAGGAGGGATATGGCTGGGAGTATCCAGAAGGTTCAGAGTTACGGGTCCCTTGATAACGTAGGGTTTTATGTCTTTTCTTCCTTCAATACCCTTGCGGACACCTTCCCTGATTATATCCTGCGCCCTTGCCGGAAGAACTGAACGGCAGAAATTAGGTCCGTAACTGTGTTTCACAACACCGGCAATAATCCCCGGATTCTTCTCTTTTACTTCTCCCGTAATCACCTGGTCGCCGCTCACAAAAACCGCCGGTATGCCGAGGTCTCCCGCCAGGGCCATCGCCATGGATGCCTCGCTCATGTATATCTGTCCTCTGTTTACTTCCCATTTGCTGTGGGGGCATACCGCGCCCAGTTCTCCTCCCATGGCATGCATACCTACAAGAACCATAGCATCCCATCCCTGTTTAAGTTCAGTCAGCCATTCAGGAGAGTGTCCGCCCCTGCCGTGCAGAATCTCACATCCGCTTTCAAGTTCTTCAAAAAGGATGTTGTAAGCCGCGCCGTGGTTATCGTTTACGTATATCGTTTCCGCTCCGGCATCCTTTGCGCCCCTTACTGCGGCGCTGACTTCTCCGGTAAGCAGGCGGTACATCCGCTGGCGGTGGTGAAAACTCTCAATGGTTTGCGTATTCCTGTCTTCAAATGAAATAAAACCCGCAATCCCCTCAATATCCGTTTGAATGTACACCCTTAAAGCGCCCATTTTGTCCTCGCTTCAAATCCCCCTAAAAATCCTCCCTAACCCTCCTTTACTAAAGGAGGGAGAAGGAAATTCCCCCTTTGACAAAGGGGGAAATAGGGGGATTTACCTGTTTTTATCTCACCTTTCCTTCAAGAGGCAGTTTTTTGGAAGTCTCTATATAATTCACCTTCCCGTTTCTGTCAAAAGAGATGTTCCCCAAACCGTAATAGTACCAGACATCGCCGCTGTTGAGCACCTTCACCTCTTCCGGATTGCCGAGCAGGTCAAGCACCGCGTCCGAAACCATGCCTTTCTTGACGCTTTTCCACGTCTCCATAGCCGGCCTTACCGAAATCACGCTCTGGCTGGCAAGTGCAAGATTTCTCAATGTTCTGGTAAGCTCCGCGTTTGCGGCATTCAGTTTTTTAATCTCCTCCTGCATCTCCTTGACTTCCTGGGACAGTTTTTCCATTTTTGCTTCAAGCTCCGTTATTTTTGCGGCAATAGCGGCAGAGTCCGTACCGGCAATCCCTGTTTTCTGTTCCTCCGCATAACAACCCAGAGCCATAACTGCTATCGCCAAAAGCACAATAATTTTCCGTAGAGCAGCCATCTTTTCTTCCCTCCCAAATCCCCTTTTATTTTCCCCTTTGACAAAGGGGGAAATAGGGGGATTTTTTTTTACCTCCTGTAAAGCTCAGCGTATAGTCTGAAACATAGCGTATAGCGTTCAGCGTAGAGTTAAAAGCTTATAATTGTATTTTCTATACGCTCTACGTTATACCCTACACGCCGCTTTTGCTTTTAAATTTACGCTAACCGCTAAACGCCGCCTTTCCATCTACAGATTGAAAAACTCTTTCGGGTTTGCGTAACACATCTTTTTCGCAAGCTCTGCCGCCGTCGCCTCCGGCATCTGTCCCGTCTCAACCATGCCGCCCAGAACGTCTGCAAGGACCCTGCGGAACATCTCAAACCTTGAGCCGTAAGAGAGAATTTTTCGCGAATCGGAAACCATCCCCGCAAACGCGGAGAGAAGGTCAACCGAACCTATGTATTCAAGTTGTCGCTTCATCCCCACAGGGTTATCGCATAGCCACCACGCAGAACCCAGTTTTACCTTTGAACCGAAAGCGCGGGCCGCAGAAGCAAGGGTCGCATAGTGAACGGCATCCAGACAATAAAGCGCAGTCTTAAGGCGGCCGTCAAAACGGTTAAGAAAAGCCGCAAGAGGAGGCAGTATGTCAATATAATGGCTGGAAACGTCTCCTCCCGAATCAAGACCCAGCGTTTCAAGCAATACCTTTCTTACGTCTCTCACCGCACCGATGTGCATCTGAAAAACCCATCCTTTTTCAGCGTCAAGCTCTCCCATAAATCCGAACAGATAGCCGGCAAAGAGAGTTGCCTCTTCAGAAGATATTGTACCCCCCCGGAACGCCTTAAGAAACACCCTGCCGGCATCCTTGCTGTCTTCTGTTCCGGCCAAAGGAGTTTCAACTCCGTGGTCGCTTACCCTGCAACCGCATTCGGCGAAATAATCATGCGATTTTTTGAGAATGTCCTCAATATCCTTTATTGAGCGGCATTTTGCGTTAAACCGCCCTTCAAGCCTTTTAATATACTGCGTCCAGCCATGAGCATTTATCTTCATCGCCCTGTCAGGCCGCCATGTAGGCCTTATTACGGTACTGCCCATCTCATGGTTAACCCGCAGATGAGCGTCAAGGATATCCGCAGGGTCGTCGGTGGAGCACATAACCTCAACATTTGTTCTGTGGAGTATCTGTTGGGGCCGATTGGCCGGCAGTTTGAGCTTCCCGGAAACTGCCTTCCATATTTTTTTCCCTGTGGATTTGCAAAGAAGTTCATCTATTCCGAAACATCTTTGAAGGTCAAGATGCACCCATTCATAGACAGGATTGCCCGCAATAAGAGGAAAAACCTCTGCCATCTTCTGCCATTTTTCTTCAGGAGAAGAGTCTCCCGTAACATATTTCTCCGGTACGGCGCATTTCCTCAACATTTCCCACACATAGTGGTCGGTTGCGGCAAAAACCTGCCACGGATTGATATAGTTCTTATTTTCGGCGATTTCCTTTACGTCGGCATGGTTATGCGGGTCAACAACGGGAAGAGAGGCGACTTTTGTGAATATATTTGCCGCAATTTTATTTCCCAGAAGATATTTTTTATCCAGAAATCCCATTTTTCGCTCCCTATCCGAATGCGTAAATTCAAATTTCTTAACGAATTTAATTCATGCATAGAGCAATATTATGTTCCTGTTATACGATTGCTATACAATAGATATACGGTAGTTATACGATTGTATAACGCAAACAAAATTTCTTCTTGTTTGCATATACCGGGAACGCAGTTCCCATATGACTATTGTATCGCTATATGCGTGAAGTTAACTCGGTGCTATATCCAGAAAACCGAATTCCCAGTCTTCCCCGTAAACAAATCAACAATAAACCATATCCCTGCGGCCGAATACAACCCGAGAGGAAGCCCGAGGAAAAAGGGTTTCAACTTCTCGTAAACCTGCGCCCCTCCGTATCTCATGATTATTGATTTTACAAGCCATACAAGGAATATGGAAAACCAAAGATTGTCAATCCATACAACCGGAGCAACAACAATCCCAATGGGATGGAAAGGCCACCAGAGAAAATTCTGCCGCATGAAAAGGAATACGCCCATTGTAAGGGCCCCTATGCCCTTGCTTATCCATCCTATTGCGTTGGGAGCGGTCTGATACCTTATCATCTCTGTCGCGTAATTATAAGGAGCCGTAACGTTGCCCCTGAAATACCAGTCGTTCAGGTTGATGCCTCCGTATTTATATCCGAGTTTCAACTGCAGGATAAGCGTAACTATGATATTCAGCACAATGGCTCCCATTATCGCCCATACGAGAGATTTCCTTTTCTCTTTCATGCCCTCGGCAACCTTGAATCCCATGGAAACCGAGGAGAGAGGAAACGTTCTAACGTCGGCGGCGTAGACATAGGTCAGCCCGAGTGCTGCTATAGTCATCGGGTTAAGGTGCGCCGAACCCATGGAAGAAACTATCTGCGCCGATGCTATGGAGGTGGCGACGAGAGTCGGAACGCCCCCTTCGCAGACAACGCGCGTAATGGTAATCCAGATAACAAAGGCGATTACAAGAAACAGCAGGGAGACATACCATGACATACCAGATACGGTCAGCCATGCCGTAAGAAAAAGCGAACCGAACACGAGCCCCCAGAATGCGGCTTTATATGACATGATTTCGCCGGAATCATCCACCTGCCTTTTACCCGTGGCGCCGTGCCATACGTCCTTCAAATGTGCCCTTGATATCCACAAGCTGTACGCCACCATGACCAGCATGGCGCCCATCCCGAAGTGGTTGAAAAGAGGCTCTCCGGAACAACCGTAAATACCCACGTTCTCTGCGCTGGCGATACCCATGATATTAAAACTGCCTCTTACTATCTTGAACAAAACGTTAAAAAACCATATGGAAAAGAGAACGTTCAGGTTAACGAAATATATTAACCCGATTACAGGGAAGCTGATCCTGAACGCCAAATCAACTGTCCTGCGGAATATTTGCACGCTTTGCGCTGTAGGGATAAGCGGCACGAGGGGAAAATAGTAATGAAGGGCGGCAAGCGTCCCTATAATGAACGCAATTGAAAACCCGAGCCACATAAGCGGATTCTTGAAAAAGGGCGCTATTCTTCCCTGTTTGCCGGTATTGGCGCTTTCCTTTACCATCTCTCTCGGCAGTATTGTGAGAGGATACACAAACCGCTCCCTCTCCATCCATTGTTTTCTCAATATCGCAGCGGCGCAGAACATCACATAGTAAAGGACAAAGATGAAGGAAAGCCATATAGCCAGCGGCCGGAGCCACGCTGACCACGGTATTTTCATGCCCGGAGGCAGTCCTTCAAAGAAATACCTGGCGGCATCCGCATCCGTTACCACAAGAAATCTCTTCAGGTTTGGAACAAGGAAAGAACCCCACTGGTTTTCGGGAGAAGCATAATAGAGCGGCCCGGAAATGATGGGAAGTATCTGACTGCCCAGCCCCATCTCGGTAACGGAAGATGCAACAAGCATCATTACATAAATCAGCAGAAGTTCGCCGGGAGCAAAAGCTAATCTTCTGTTTATCAGCTTAAGGAAGGAGTTTATGAGAAATACCAGTATAAAGAAGATAAAGATAGCGCCCGCCGGCATATGGTCTATCGCCATATAAGAGCTGTGCGTAACGTTTACCGAGTATTGGGCGACGAAAGCGACAAGCACTGAAAGAAGCAGTCCCGTAATAAACGCCCGTTTGGTCAGAAAGTTATCCACTGTTTCCTCCTTTAAATGCAGGGATTCGCGGTCCGGGTTTCGGGGTTCGTGAAATGCTTTAGAAATCCCCTCTTTGCAAAAGGGGGGCATGGGGGAGTTTCCCCCACATTACGAGTCCCGAATACCGAGTCCCTTTTTTAAACTCCGTTCTATCGTATATGCCGTTGCGATTATCTTCTCTTCCATAAAATGCGGGGCTATAATCTGCAGTCCCGCCGGCAGTGAAGAAACAAAACCGGCCGGTATGCTCATTGCAGGCAGTCCCGCAAGATTGACGTTTGCGGTAAAAATGTCCGAAAGATACATTTTAATAGGATCTTCTTTCTTTTCTCCGAGCTTAAAAGGCAGTTCGGGCGTGGTCGGAGTGATAATTACGTCCACCTCCCTGAACGCTTCGGTAAAATCCTTTCTTATGAGCGCCCTGACCTTCTGCGCCTTTATGTAATAAGCGTCATAGTAGCCGGAAGAGAGCACGTATGTCCCGAGGATTATCCTTCTCTTTGCTTCCGCCCCGAACCCCTCTCCCCTTGTGTTCATGTACATCTCCCGCAGGTCTTTGTAGCTTCCCGTCCTGAAACCGTATTTCACCCCGTCAAACCTCGCAAGGTTGGAACTCGCCTCTGCGGTGGCGAGTATGTAATACACGGCAATCCCGTATTTTGTGTGCGGCAGAGAAATCCGCTTTATTTCAGCTCCCTGTTTTTCAATGAGACGTATCGCCTCCATAACCCTGTCTTTTATTGATTCTTCTATCCCTGAAGCAAAATATTCGTCGGGAATGCCTACCCGCAATCCCTTAACGTCCCCTTTCAGAAAACACGTATAATCGGGAACGTTTATATCCACGGATGTGGAATCTTTCTCATCCCTGCCGGCAATAACGTTCATGAACATGCAGGCGTCTCTCACATCCTTTGTCAGCGGCCCTATCTGATCAAGGGAAGAAGCAAAAGCTATCAAACCGTACCTGGAAACCCTGCCGTAAGTTGGCTTTAAACCTACGACCCCGCAGAACGCCGCCGGCTGTCTTATTGAGCCTCCGGTATCAGAACCGAGCGCGCCGAAGCACAAATTAGCCCCGGCTGCGGCCGCAGACCCGCCCGAAGACCCGCCCGGGACGCGCATTTCGTCAAAAGGATTTCTTGTGGGACCGAACGCGGAACTTTCCGTAGATGAGCCGAAAGCAAACTCATCCATGTTTGTTTTCCCTATAATCAGGGCGCCGGACTGTTTTATTTTTTCAATGACCGTTGCGTCATAAGGAGGAGAAAATTTTTCAAGCATTCTGGAGGCGCATGTTGCGGGCATGTTCTTTATGCAGATATTGTCCTTCACGGCTACAGGAATGCCTTCCATATATCCCAGTCGTTCGCCGGTAGCTATTTTCTTATCAACATTCTTTGCGTCTTCAATAACATCGGGGTTCAGATAAAGATAGCTGTGCAGGCTTTTGTCTTTTTTCTCTATTTCTGACAGCAGTGATTTTACGGCTTCAACGCAGGATATCTCTTTTTTTGCAAGCAGTTCTTTCAACTGCCAGGCCGTTAATTTGAGCATATCCATCGTGTTTTAGCGTATAGCGTGGAGCGTTTAGCGTATAGTATAAAACTTTCAGTTTTCATTGCCTTTTCTATACGCTGCCCACTTTACGCTTGCTTTTCACAGGTATTTTCTCGGGTCCGCTATTTTCCCTTCAAGACTGCTTGCCGCAACCGTTGCGGGAGATGCGAGATATATGAAAGCATTCTGGTTTCCCATCCTGCCCTTGAAATTTCTGTTTGCGGTTGATATTACGTTTTCCCCGTCGGACGGAATCCCCTGGTGAGTCCCCACGCAGGGGCCGCATCCCGGGTTTGTAACACATCCGCCCGCTTCCGTTATGATACGGATATATCCTTTTTTCATGCACTCAA
>CAZAMK010000001.1:8582-8932 GCA_964486345.1 uncultured bacterium | reverse complement strand
GAACCGGGGGCGCAGATAAGCCGAACGCCTTTTTTAACCTTACCGCCCTTCAGGATTTTTGCCGCAATTTCAAAATCTTCCGTCCTGCCGTTGGTGCATGTACCGATAAAGGCCTGCCGTATCTCCGTCCCCCTGACCTGTTCAATGTCAGCCACGTTGTCAACCGTATGAGGCATTGCCACCTGCGGCGAAAGTGAAGATACGTTTATCTCCGCTTCCTTCTCATACACCGCATCTTTGTCGGCAAAAACAGGTTTTGCTTTTTTTGCGTTATGCTCTTTAAGCCATTTCAGCGTTTTGTCATCCGCCTCCATTATTCCGCACTTTGCGCCGACTTCGGTAGTCAGGTT
>CAZAMK010000001.1:1573-8572 GCA_964486345.1 uncultured bacterium | reverse complement strand
GAAAGAGAAGCCGCCGCCTCTCCGGTAATCTCCACGCTCTTATAAAGGGCTCCTTCCGCCGTAAGCGTTTTCACTATGGCAAGTGCTATGTCCTTGCCGAATACACCGCGAGGAACCTTTCCTTTCAAAACAACCTTCACGGTCTGCGGAACCTTGAACCATAAACTGCCTGTCAGAAGCGCAATTGCAAGGTCTGTGGACCCCACCCCCGAAGACATGGCGTTAAGCGCTCCGTAAGTGGGCGTATGGCTGTCCGCCCCGAGTACAAGATTGCCGCATGTCACAAGGCCTTTCTCCGGCAGGAGCACATGGCAGACGCCCTCTCCGATGTCAAAGAGCGTTATCCCGTATCTTGAGGCGAAATCCCTCATCATTTTATGGAGCGCCGATACTCCCTGGGACTGGCTGGGGCTGTTATGGTCAATTACAAACACCGCCTTCTTTTTGTCAAAAACTTTCTCTGCGTCAAACTTTTCAAACGCCTTAATTACAAGAGGTGCCGTCCCGTCCTGCGCCATCACAAAATCAACTTTCGCCAGAGTTATATCCCCTGCGCACACCTTTTTACCCGAGTGAGCGGAAAGAATTTTTTCCGCTATTGTCTGTCCCATTTGAAATCCTTTTAAATACCGTGTTTCGGGATTCGTGAAATACTTTTTTTGCTCTTGTTTTTCCCGATTCCCGGATCCATGGTCCCGA
The DNA here is from genome assembly GCA_964486345.1 of uncultured bacterium. Taxonomy (GTDB): domain Bacteria; phylum Ratteibacteria; class UBA8468; order B48-G9; family JAFGKM01; genus JAFGKM01. The sequence continues at coordinate 7,873 of CAZAMK010000001.1, read as the reverse complement.
ATCCCTTTTTTTCACGGCGTTAACGTCAAAAGCTCCCTTACTTCCTCCGGATGATTGGCGATGAATATCAACTCCTCATCCGTTAAAGGCGCCTGGTTAATAACGTTTGCATATCTGGCAAGCGTAAGTATTTCCCTTGCCTCCTCATCATCTTTGAATTTGACCTCCAGCTTGCCGTAAACATTTCGTAATCCTTTTATTCCGCTGTACTCTCCCAGAAGTATCATTCTGCCGCTTTCAACAACCTCCGGAACTCCCCTGCCGAGATCTTCAAAATCGTACAATTCATAATTTCTCCTGTCTTTCAACGCTCCGTCCACGTGTATGCCGGAAGAGTGCGCAAAAGCATTTTTGCCTACACCAACCTGGTTTATGGGAATCGGAACGCCGAAAGCGTAGGACGCATAATGGGAAATCTTCCACGCCATCTTAAGGTTAATCCCCGGATCCAGCTTATACTTGCCGGCAAAACCCTCGGCATACTTAATCGCAAGGATAACTGAAACAAGGTCGGCGTTTCCCGCCCTCTCGCCCATGCCGTTTACGGTAGTATTGATATAGGCGTCCACCCCTGCGTCAACCGCCGCCTTTGCGCCTGCCACCGAAACGGCAACAACCATTCCAAGGTCGTTATGGCAGTGAAGTTCTATAGGAATTTTCACCTCTTTCGCAATCTTGTGTATTTTTTCATAAATAGTAAAAGGAGAATCGCATCCGAGCGTATCGCAATACCGTATTCTGTCTGCGCCGTTCTCTTTCGCCATGGCGGCGAATTCTATCAGGTTGCGGACCTTTGTCCTTGAAGCGTCTTCAGCATTAACTCCTATGGATTTTATCCCTTTTTTCTTTGCAAGAACAAGAGCTTCCTTCATGGCTTTGAGGACATCTTTAAACTTCATCTTGCCCTGAAATTTGCCAACAATCATCTGTTCGGAAGTGGAAATGGAGATATTGGCATGTTCAAGGTCCGGTATATTCTTAAAAGCTTCCTCCACATCCTGGGGTATCGCTCTCATCCATCCGGAAATGCGAATGGGGTATAAAACCTTCTGTTTTGCAAGCTTTATGTTGGCGTTCAGGTAATTTATCTCATGGCCGGTCACGGGAAAGCCCGCCTCGCTCTGAAAAACGCCCATCTGGTTCAGATAATAGTTGAGCATCGTCTTCTGAAGTTTTGAAAGCCCCAGATGCGCGGTTTGGACGCCGTCCCTGTTCGTCACATCTATAATATTTATCTTGCTCATTGTTATCCTCCGTTAAATATCAGGATTCGGGAAAAGCTTTTAATCTTTTTTTCTAATCCCGAGTCCCGTATCCCGGTTTTCAAAGCGCTATCGGATTCTGCGCCTCATGCGGATGCTCACTGCCTTTGTAAACCTTGAGTTTTTTTAGCATCTGCTTCCCGAGCTTGGTCTTGGGCAGCATCCCCGCCACCGCAAGAGTGAAAACCGTTGCAGGCTTTCTGTTAAGGAGAGACATCATGGACTCCTTCTTCAACCCGCCCATGTATCCCGTATGCCTGTAATATATCTTATCCTTGAGTTTTTTGCCCGTAACCTTTATCTTGTCCGCATTAATGACTACGACAAAATCTCCGGTGTCAACGTTGGGCGTCCATGTGGTTTTATTCTTCCCCATGAGAACTCTCGCCACCTTGGTTGCAAGTCTCCCGAGAATCTTATCCGAAGCGTCTACGAGATACCACTTTTTTTGAATATCCTGCTTTTTTGCCGCTTTTGTCGTTTTAGGCATTTTTCCCCTCCATGCTGATTTATTGTGAACCGGTGATATAATAACTCAAAATTATACCATCTGTTAATCCCTCCGTCAAAATTCAGAAAAAAACCTTTGCATCTATACCCTGTCGGGCGGTTTCTTCAGCGGACGTCTGTTAACACATGCTCCTGCTGATCAGAAAAAAACGGAGGCAGAGGAGAGAAAATAAGGAAGATACTGCGCTATTGCGGGATTGGTGAAGTCGTCAACAAAGGGCTGTCCGCTCTTGTTCATCTCCGTGCCGCAGACAACAGGCATCCGCCTCTTTATGCATACATTCATGAACTCATCCAGTTTTGCTATCTTTCTTTTCTTCTCGTTTTCATCTGCAAGATTATAGTTTCTGTCGGGTATGACCGTTACCGCCCTTATCCCTTTGCCCTTTAGGAAATCAATCAGGACATCCGAATTTTCTTCCCCGGGGCTTGTTCCGTCAAGCCACGTTCCGGTAGGAACGCCGCCGGCAGATTCTATCATCCGCACCGTCTCGTCAAAGAGAGGGAAATTTTGCCGTTCCGGCGGCACGTATCCAGGCCCTCCGTGCTTTATAAGCTTTCCCCTTAAAATCTCCTGAAAACCGGCCACGCCTTTCATCCTTCGGCTTCTCACTTCGTCCTCCGGCAGTCCGAAAATACCCGCCCAGAAACTGTCTGCCCCGCCGCCGAGAACCTGTTCCGTCTTTTTCCGGTACGCCTCTATGATGTGCCGTTCAGTGGGGTTGCCCGAAGGCGTAAGCGGCAGAATATCCGTTTCATAATCAACCCTGACTTTATCAAGGCATCCGTTGAGCTTCTCAACAACCTGCCTGTTTCTCCGCTGTGCCGTTTCCTTCATAAAACGGAAAAACCTGCCTGCTGATGACTGCTCATCCGGCATTTTTTTAAAGCCTTTTCCGCAGAGGTAATATATGCCCGGCTCTTTCGGAGAATTGATAACCGTGTCCTTCATCTCCGGAATAAAAACCCTTGATTCAAAACCCCCTGTGACTTTTATGCCCAGAAGATTCCCCGCGGAAAGGGTTTCCTCAAGGCCTGCAAGCGTATCAAAATCAACCGTGCCGACATACTTGAGTCCAACCCGCCATCCTTCAAAAACCACCCTTGAAGGCGACCAGTTATTGCAGTTGTAGGAATGGAATGTATGCAGGTGGAGATTAATCCACGGCATGGAGTTTTTCGCCTTCGCAATTTTGCCCGTCTTTATCTTCTCTGCAATATCGGACAGGGCTTTCTCCCTTGCGCCGCGGTCAAATTCAGACAGATTTTTTATTGTTTCTTCCGGCTTCATTTCGTCGCCTTTCTTCTGCGGATGTCTATGGAATTGCGGTGACGGGAAAGCCCTTCGGCCTGCGGCAGAACTTCCATCATCTGTCCGTATCTGCCGTAAAACCCCGCGCCGGCAGAGATAACGGCATGACTGCGAAGGAACGTGTGGACGGAAAGCCCCGAGGAAAATCTTGCCGCCCTTCCCGTGGGCAGTACATGGCTGGGGCCCGCAAAATAATCCCCTAAAGTCGCAGGAGCGTAATCCCCCACGAATACCGCGCCGGCAATAACTATGCTGGCGATAACGCGGGGATTTCTGCACATAACCTGCAGGTGTTCCGGAGCTATGTAATTAATTATTTCAACCGCCTCTGTTGTATCCTTCGCGACAATCACGTATCCGCCTTTAACCATTCCGCTCAACAGTTTTCCTTCTTTTTCCGAGGTAGTTACAAGTATCCCCAGCCCGTCGGCATGCTCAATCTGCGCTTCCATGTCCGCCGCCATAAAATCCGCATTGCCCGAGCCGTCCGAAAAAACAACCAGCTCGCTTGGGCCTGCCAAAAGATCTATCCCGACCTTCCCGTAAACCAGCCGTTTTGCGGCATTGACATACTTGTTGCCCGGTCCCGCTATGACATCCACAGCCGGCACAGTTTCCGTGCCATAAGCAAAAGCGGCTATCGCCTGGGCGCCTCCTACGGCAAAAACGTCCTTCACCCCGAGATAATCAAGGATGCCGAGAATCACAGGATGTATTTTCCCTTTGCAGGACGGAGGGCTTGCGGCATAAATCTTTTTTACGCCCGCAGACTGCGCGGGAATAACAGCCATCAATATCGTTGATACGAGAGGCGCCTGCCCGGACGGTATATAAATTCCCGCTTTTTCAATCGGAGAAAAAATATATTCCGCGGAAAAATCCTTATCTTTAAAGCAAAATTTATCCGGCAGCTGTCTGGCATGATACTTTCTTATGCGTTTTTCCGCTTCTTTTACCACTTTCAGAATTCTGCCGTCTATATTTTTCCCGGCATCGGCAAGCTCTTTTGCCGGAACTTTCAAACTAACCTGCCTTGCTCCGTCAAACTCATCCGTAAACTTTGCAAGCGCCCTGTCTCCTTCTTTCCTTACCGTCTCAATAATGGAATTAACCTTCTTTTCCGTCTCTCTGTCCTCTCTTGCTTCCAGCGCCTTTTTCAATTTCTCTATGCTTATTTTTTGCACTTACGCCACCTCTCTTCCCCCTTGCCTTACAGCCTTCCTCCTTCTCCTGCGGGGAGAAGGGTTGAAGAAGGGGGCATGATTATCTCAACCCTTCAATAACGCTTTTATAATCCCTGCCGTTAAATATAAACGAGCCGGCTATGAGGATATCGGCGCCGGCGTCTTTGACGATTTTTGCAGTCTCGTTGTTTATTCCTCCGTCAACGGAAATCTCAAAAGAGAGTTTCTCCTTCTCTCTGCGCTCCGCAAGTGTTTCAATCTTGGGAACGACGCCGGTAATAAAATTCTGCCCGCCGAACCCCGGATTGACGGTCATAACAAGAACCTGTTCCACATCCGCAAGGAATGGATAGATTGTCTTTATGTCCGTGGGCGGGTTTATCACCATGCAAACCTTTTTGCCTGCTTTATGGATTGCTGTAATTAAAGAATTCTGGTCAACTCTGCATTCTATGTGTATCCCTATGATATCCCCTCCGGCATCTGCAAAATTCTTCCAGTATTTATCCGGGCGCGCAATCATCAGGTGCGCCTCAAAAGGCAGGGGGGAAAACCTTCTTATGGCTTCAATAACCATGGGCCCGAAGGTTATGTTGGGGACAAAATTACCGTCCATAACGTCACAGTGTATGAAATCCGCCCCCGCTTCCGTAACCGCCGCAACCTCCTCTCCTAACCGGCTGAAATCCGCGGAAAGGAGCGACGGCGATATCTTTATTTTCTTTACCATGGCAATATATGTAGACCAAAGCTATATTATTGATTACAAAATTCCTATTACCTAAAGTATATCAGGAACAGTCTTATTGTCAAAGAGGACTAAACATAGCGCTTTATTTCCTTGAGCAGAATTTCGTTAAAATTACGCATAATTTTCTGCTGGTCCAGGGGAAGAAAATCCCTCAACTCTTTTTCTACCGATATTTTCTCCTGTTGAAGCCGTATTTTGACACTCCGGAGATATCTTCTCTGTTCCACCGCAATCAACCCTTTCCGAAGGAGAAAATACAAATCATAATAATCCCTCGGTTTAGCCCTGCTCAAAACCGCCGCCAGTTTTTCGTCAACCAGCACCGTCCGCGGAAGCATTGCAATTGTATATGGCGGCAGGAACTCTCCAGCCACCAACACCGGTTCGCCCTTGACTGCCTTTCTCTTCCGCAATGAAATCTCCACGAGTATCCGCGTTTGATATCCGGAAAAATCCAAAACAAGCGCTCCTATATAGCCGCCCGAAGTCTTTTTACTCTCGGAAACTTCAACATCCGCGCCTGTTTTATAAATCTTATCCATAACACTGACAAGCAGCGTTTCTATCATTCTAATGTCAATTCCAAATCCGGAGAAATCAAGGTCTTCGGAAAACCTGGGACTTTGGAAAACAATCCGCAGGGCAGTTCCTCCTTTGAAAAGGATTCTGTCAGAATTTTTTTCCTGATATAACAATGAGAGGAACAGATGCTGGACATACTCTCTGGCAATGTTTATCTCTGTAGTCTTATACTCCAATGCCATTTTCTTTATCGTCTCCCGGCTAATCATCTCTTTAAATCCTCTTTTAATCCCCCCTTTAACAAAGGGGGCATGGAGGGATTTTACTTTTCTGCTCCAACCCTCTCTCTTTTTTACCCTCAAGGCAAGGGATTATTTTATTCTTTCTTGTTTGAACAGTGTTTTTACCCACTCGTCCAGTTTTTTATCATTAAACAATTTCGCATAACGGCACATTTTTCTTTTGCTAAGAGAGGAAATATCTGTCCGTTCGTTGAATTTTTCCTTCTTTCTGCCAGTAAAATAAAGATAATCAACCAGCGCCTTTTCTCTGTCCGCAATAAGCACAGTCGCCCCCCGTATTTTCTCGGGAATATAGCCGGTAAAAGCCTGCCTTTTTATCCGGTGATAGCGAAATTCCCTGCCGAGAACTTCAAATCTGGCGGTTGCCCGGGGGGTAACCGATGTAACGGCATAAACCGTTTCCGGAATGATATGATAATAGGCAAGCGCAAAAACAAGCGAAATATACGAAGGCCTG
>CAZAMK010000001.1:0-1563 GCA_964486345.1 uncultured bacterium | reverse complement strand
GAAGGGAGGCCGCCGGCTAAAGCATACAACCCGCGCCGGAACTTTACAACCGCTCCTTTTTTCACATAACGGGTCAGAAAAAAACGCACGGATATCTCGGAGACTCCGAGTATGCGTTCCAAATCAATCGGAGAGAAAAGCGTCAGCTCCGAATCCCTTATCTTTTTTTCCACATTCACCCAGTTTAGTATTTTAGCCATATTGCTAAATATTTTAATCCTATTGTTCTAACATGTCAAGAGCACATTCCTTTTACCGGCATTTGATAGACGCAACACACGGAGGCATCTTTCGGCGTAAGGGAAAACCTTGCAACCGGCTCAAGGCGCATCCGGCTATTTCTTTTCTATGTTGTACCAGTCAATCTTCCTTGTCAGGTACATAAAGACTGCCAGAATAATCAACAGCCCGATACTGCCTATCAGCAGGGAATAATCCTGTAATTGCAGAATAATAAAAAAGAAGGTGTAAAACACGGTCAATATGAGCGCAATTAAAAGCGTGAGCAATTTACTTGAAAGAATGCTTCTGGTGTAACCCGTAATTAATAAAATTATGCTTACGCTTGCGATTAAATAGGCGTTGTTGAAGGATACATGCTCCGAAAACGCCAAAAGAAGCGTATAAAACAGAACCAATGCGATTCCGATAAGAAGGTACTGGATGGGATGAAGAAGTTTTCTGTTCAACAACTCAATAATAAAGAAAGACAGGAACGTCAAAATAATAAACATGCTGGCGTATTTTGAGGTTCTCTCCGATTTCTGATATTCGTCCACCGGCAGTAAAAGCGCGGCGCCAAAGGCAGAGGATTGAATCTGCGGCTGATATGTACCGCCTGTCCATTTCTGGGGATAGCTCCTGTTAAAATTCAGTATCTTCCATTCCGCATTGAATCCAGTCTCATTAACCTCTCTTTTCTCCGGCAAAAACGCCCCTATGAAACTCGGATTATTCCAGGAAGATGACATCTTAACAACCGTTTTTTTGCCGACAGGGACAAAATTTACAGTCTGCCCGCCGTTAAGGCTTATATCCGTTGAGAATTTAAACTCATGGGATGAAGCCTTCAGTTCCGGACGCACGCTGATTCCTCCCGCGACTATTTCGCTGTTGCCCGCCCCGGGCTCAGCGGTCAGTTCACCTTCGTTCCACTTGATTGTTATAGCTGCCTTCACGCCCCTTAAGCTGGAAATCCCAACAACAAGAACGGCATCTTTCCATACGATGTCTTCAGGGGGCACGGATAGACTTTCAAAATCAGGTTTCAAAAAGTAACCGTCAAGATGCATCTGTGCGGTGTACAGCACAACTTTATATATGCCTCTGTATCTTATTTCAGGTATGAGCTCGCTGTTAACGGATAATTCCTCCGGGAGGAAATAGGCGTTCTGCGTGATGGTTGTCAGAACACCCTTGTCATCCTTCACCTTCTTGGTAAACGGGACGGTCAAGACAGGTCCTGTGATTACCTGCTCTCCTCCCCACATGTCGCTTATTTCCTGAATGACGTCCTGCTGTCTTTGCTCCCGCTCCCTTATAAGGGACTTTATTGCGTTGGCG